>JALHPW010000525.1 GCA_022842255.1 Saprospiraceae bacterium
AACGCATAAATACTTTGGGCATCGTCGCCAACAATGAATATGTTTTCAGGGCTACCCTCGTATTTCAGCAGTTGCCGCAAAATGGCGTATTGCAAAAAGTTGGTGTCCTGGAACTCGTCCACATGGATATACCGGAAACGGCGGCGGTATTTGTCCACCACATTTTCGGGGTTTTGCTGAAAAAGCCGGTAAAGTTGGTACAACAAATCATCAAAATCCATCGCGCCCGAGCGGAAACAGCGCGCGATGTACTTTTCATAAATGTCTACGATGTAGGGCCGACGTGCCGTGCGGTCCTGTTGCATCATCTCCGTATTTTGCCGATACAAGGGAGGGGTTATCAAATTGCTCTTACACAAGGAGATACGCGAACGAACGGCCGCAGGATTGTACACCGTGGGGTCGAGGTTCATTTCCTTGATAATGGCCTTCAGGACGCTCGTGGTATCATCCGTGTCATAAATCGTAAAGGACGATGGGTACCCAATTTTATCAGCCTCATAGCGCAAAATACGCGCAAAAATCGAGTGAAACGTCCCCGCCCACACCTGTTGCGCAGCAGGGCCCACCACCCGCTCGATCCGGTCCTTCATCTCGCGGGCACTTTTGTTGGTAAACGTGAGGGCCAGGATTTCACGGGGCGGAACATGGCTCTGCAACAAGTGCGCGATGCGATAGGTAAGCACACGGGTCTTGCCAGAGCCCGGGCCGGCGATTACGAGCACCGGGCCTTCGATATTGGTAACAGCTGCGCGCTGGATAGGATTGAGTTCGTCGAGATAGGACATGGAAACTGTTGACCGTTGACTATTGACCGTTGACTATTGACCGTGTACCCTTCACTGTGTACCGTGCACCGTGTACCGTGCACCGTGCACCATATACCGTTGACTGATAGAGGTCACCCGGCAAAGGTAGAAAGTTCGATTGGGTGGGTTGAATTTTAAATAAAATGTTTAGAAAAAACAACTCGAATCTTAGCCCTAATTTTGCTCCTTCGAAATCAACACACATGAAAATCGGCCTCTTCTTCGGCTCCTTCAACCCCGTACACCACGGACACCTCATCATCGCCAACTACATGGCCACCCAAACGGACCTGGACCGGGTGTGGCTAGTGGTCAGTCCGCAAAACCCACTCAAACCCAAGAAAACCCTTGCCCGCGACCACGACCGGCTCCATTTGGTGCGCCTGGGCATTGACGATAATCCGCTTCTGAAAGCATCAGACGTAGAATTTCAGTTGTCAAAACCTTCCTATACTGTAGATACCCTCGCTTTTTTGACAGAAAAACATCCTGAACACCAGTTTGTGCTGATTATGGGGGGCGATAACCTGGCCTCCCTGCACCTTTGGAAAAACTACGAACAAATACTGGCTGGATTCGATATTTACGTGTACAAGCGCCCCAACTACGAACTTGGGGAGCTCGCCCAGCACCCCCGGGTGCGTGTTTTTGAGCCACCACCACTCGATATTTCAGCTACCTACATCCGCGAATGCGTCCAAGCAGGGAAATCTGTACGATACCTCGTGCCTGACGCCGTTTGGGAATACCTCGAATCGGGGAGTTTGTATCGTTGAGCTGTTGTCTATTGAAAATTTCAAACTTTCAGAAAGTTGGCCTGTTGAAAAGCAACCCTTCTGGTCGCTCTTGCGCCATTTCCGCGCCCTTCAAACTATTCAAGCCCCTCGAACCTCTTCAAACAACACAAACCAAAAAGTGTATGCGCCAACTTTCCCTTACCCTCCTAGTTTTCTCCTTTTTAGGCAATACCCTTGCCCAAACCGATACAATTTTCCCTCCGCTTACCTTGGGCGAATGGCGACAACACCTGCCCTGGCAACGCGCACGGTACGTCACGCAAAGCACTGACCAGGTGTACTATGCAACCGAATGGGCCGTGATGGAGTTGGACAAAGCCGATCGCTCCTCGCGGTTTATTAGCAAAGTAGAAGGTTTGAGTGATGTTGGCATGAACCTGCTGCATTACAATGCAGCCGCAAAGGTCTTGTTGATTGCCTACACCAATAGCAATCTGGATCTTTTTTACCCCTCCGACCGCTCCGTGGTGAATCTGCCCATTATTCAGAAAAACCCAAACATTGTGGGCGACCGGCAGATTTACAACGTCTTTTTTGATGGGAAAATAGCCTATTTTGCCTGTGGTTTTGGGATTCTTAAATTCGATTTGGTGGATGCAGAGGCAGAATACACCGTTTTTACCAATATACCGGTCCGGTCTTTTGCCATTTACAAGGGCTTTCTTTGGGCCGGTACGGAAGATGGCCTGTACCGCCTTCCCGAAAACGACGAAAACCCCGCCGATTTCAGTCGCTGGGAAGAGGTTAGCGAATCCATTGGGTTCCCTTCCAATATTTCTTACAATGCTATGATGTTGTGGGACGGCAAGCTTTGGTTGGGCGTCGACAAGAAATTCCTTCGATACGATGGCACTACGGTTACGGAGATTGCCAGCCATCCCAACCGCAGGGTCAAATACCTGAGTGCCGAGGGCCCGGGATTGATGATTGGATGGGGAGATGACGCCAATTTTGGTTTTGGTACGGTAGAATACCTCGAAACCAATGGTTCGCGGTATGAAATCCAAGGAAACTGCGACGCCGTTTTCCCACTGTATGGCATAGAAGACGGATCTAAAAAATTCTGGTTTGCAGATTTGGCCGACCAGTTTCGCTACTATGACCACAATACGGGCGAATGTGACCGGTTTTCCTTTGAATCGCCGTACAACCAGCGCAGTTCGGAAATTGCATTCAACAGCGACGGGGCCACTTATGTAGCCACGCCAGGGCCAGCGCCCAACCTCGGTGTAATCGGTTACCGCGATGGTGTTTATGGTTTCAAGAACGGAAACTGGGACCGCTGGTCGGAAAAAACCACGCCAGAAATCGTAGATGCCGAGGAGTCGTTTAAGGATATGTGGCGGGTAGCAACCCGGCCTTCCGATGGAAAGGTTTTTGTGGGAAGTTGGGTCGGCGGATTGCTTCAGTTCGCTAACGGTGATTTTGAAAAGCGATACAGTCAATCCAATTCTATCCTGCAAAGTGCCGGAAATTCTGGCGATTCGCGCACGGCAATCGGCGGAATCGCATTCGATCAGGAAGAGAACCTTTGGATCAGTAATTATGGCGCCAATGCACCAATTGCGGTATTGAAAGCCGATGGGACGCTGCGTAATTTCACGGCATCTCCGGCCAACAATCTGCTACAAGTAACCGTGGACCAAAACGGGTACAAATGGTTTGTCATCGCTTTTAGTGCAGGTATTTTGGTGTATGACTCCGGTGCAGATATTGACAACCCTGCGGACGACCGCTATCGGGTGATTACAACCGCAAACAGTGTGTTGCCCACCAATTTTGTCAACTGTATCACTGTGGATTTAGATGGCGATGTCTGGGTAGGGACGCAGCAAGGGGCCGTTAGTTTTGAGTGCGGCGCCACTGGTTTTGATGAGGATTGCAAAGGCCGCCGTAGAATAGTAAGTGTGGATGGGTTTAATGGCTATTTGCTTGAAACAGAGGATGTTAAAACCATCGCTGTCGACGGCGCCAACCAAAAATGGTTCGGCACTACCAATGGGGTTTTTGTGCAATCGCCAGACGCGCTCACGCAAGTGGCCCGATATACCAATACGAACAGCCCGCTTTTTGACAATGCCATCACGGATATTGCCATAAACCCAGTGACTGGCGAAGCTTGGATAGGCACTGAAAAAGGGCTTATTTCGCTCCGTGGTGAGGCCACTGAAGGGGGGCGGGTGAATCGCCCAACGGCCTATGCTTATCCTAACCCTGTACAGCCTGGTTACGATGGCCCCATTGCAATCTATGGTTTGGCCCGCGATGCGAATGTGAAAATCACGGATGCGGCCGGACACCTTGTTTATGAAGGAAAAGCATTGGGCGGGCAAGCCGTTTGGAACGGCCGCGATTATCTGGGCCGACGGGCAGCGTCTGGGGTGTATATGATTTTTGCT
>JALHPW010000526.1 GCA_022842255.1 Saprospiraceae bacterium
TAGAAACTTTAAGATTATTAGTAACCTCTAATTTTGTAGACGGGGCCAGAGTTCCTATCCCTACATTTCCCAATTGTCGATATATATTTGAACCTGCGGCAGTCCATTTTGTGGTGTCCACCGCCGAAACCGTATTCCCATTGATATTGATACCTGCCCCGCCGACAAGCGCCGCGCCCCCATCATCTTGTGGGCTCCACGTGCCAGCCGTCCATTTCAAGACCTTACCATCTGTGGCGCCCATGTTTGCAAGCTTGGCGTTATCCACCGCCCCATTAGCAATTTTGCTGTTTGTTACAGCATTGGGGGCCAATTTTGAATCATTGACAGCACCATTATCCAAGTCGTCGGTTTTTACTGCCAATGCGGCTATTTTCTCCGTTGTCACCGCATCTGGCCCAATTTTGGCATTGTCCACAGCCCCATTCAGGATTTTGCTATTGGTTACAGCATTAGGGGCCAATTTCGAATCATTGACAGCTCCATTATCCAAATCATCTGTTTTTACCGCCAATGCGGCTATCTTCTCAGTGGTCACTGCATCTGGCCCAATCTTGGCATTCCCCACCGCCCCATTGGCTATCTTACCGGTTGTAACAGCATTGTCGGCAATTTCAGGGGTGCCTACCGCACTGGGATTCAACTGCACATCGGTGTATTTACCATTAACATCGCCGCCAAGGTCCCCTTCCAGTTCCCCTGCCTTGGTGGCATAAATGGCAAAGGGCACGAAAACCAGTCGGCTTCGGGGAAGGGTTCTTTCAATCGCTGCACCCGCACGAATGGTCACTTCCAAATCAAAGGGCCCATCTGCCGACCAATCAATATTCGCCAAATCACCATCTTTATTGGTGCCTTCACCAATACGTAGGTTGAAAATGCCAAGCGAACTGGTGCGGATATCTTCGTGGTCTTCCGCATAAATCACGGAGTTGCCAGCCAGAATTTTGACGGTTATTTGAAGCGGTTCATCATCCGTGCCTTTGTAGGGCTGGTCATTCTGATCCCGTGCCACCGCTTGATAGTTGAATGAAACATTCTGGGCAAAAGCTCCGGCGGCAAAAAAGGCGGCAAAAAAGAGGCTTAGGTAGATTTTTTTCATCGCAAAATTGTTTGTGAAGATGGGGAAAAGAATTATAATCGCAGCACAGCTTGCAGTTGTGCGCAAATGTTTTATCGGTGGAGGGTCAAGGCTCCTTGCATTTGGGTGTTGAAGTCATTACCCAAACGAAGCAGGTAATAATAGGTGCCATCGGGAAGGTATTGCCCTTGGAAATTGGTACCGCCCCAGGTATTGTCATAGGGCTTGGCCTGGTACACCAACACACCCCAGCGGTTGAACACAAAGAGCTCGTTGTCAGGGTATTTGGACAATATATTCAGCACCGGCACAAAAAAATCATTCTTGTCATCGCCATTGGGCGTAATGCCAAATGACGGTTGGTCGGGCTTTTTGGAGGGAATCGTAAAGAGTTCCGGCCAATCCTGGTATAAACCTTCGGTGACCTTGAATTTTTCGTCTACTTCTTTCAAACCCACCACGGGTTCGCCAAGCGTCCAGGTAAATTCGACCTTGAGATTTGTCTTCAAGCCGATGGTTGCGCTGCCGCCGGTGGTAGCCACGACATACTGCGCGGAAACACTGTCGGCTTGGGCCAAGAGCTCGAGAGAAGGGAGCAGGAAAATGAGGAGGTGTAAAGTTTTTCGCATGGTGGGCATATTGGCTAATGTTGAAGGTTAGTGTCTCACCTTGACATGTAAAGGTTTTCCAATTCTTTTAGTGCCAACAAACAGGGTCAGGACGATGCCAGTACTGGCGCCGGGGCGTATATTTTTAAGCCCTGTGAGCGGCAGGGCGACGGATTGCCCTGCAAGTGCTGGAAGGTCGTTCAGGTACAGATTTCGGGGGCAACTGATTTTGGAGGCGTCCTCCACCTCTACTTGAATATAAGCCCCGGTGACGTAGCGGCAGTTGCTTTCCACCCGAATCATCTGCCAAGCCGTTTCACCCACATCGAGGCGATTGTTGGGCGTTTGGCCATCATAGAATCGCAGGGCCTGCTCATCAAAATAAAGTTGTGGGTCTTCATTGGGTGGCACTTTGAGATCAAAATGCAACACACTGGCCTGTTCATCGTCTTTGCCTACCACAATCAGGCGATGATTGGGCAGCATGGCAACGGCATTTCCCCAACTGTTGGGTCCTCCCCGCCAGCCCAAGAACTGACTACCATCCTTGATTTTGGGGTCTTCACTCATCGGGGTGGAGTAGCCTTGTGCATTGATTTCCATCAGAAACATTTTGTCGAAAAGGCCCCCTGTAGACTTGTATGATTTACCTCCACCCGCGAGGTAAGCATTGCCAAAGGCATCCAAACAAAATCCCTTAGCCAGATCCGAGGCATTTCCGCCAAATTGGATTGGGTTGGGGTTGATGCTAATTTCCCCATCAATGTCTTTTCCACGGAAAAGCAACCCATCTTCTTGTTTGGCACGCGTGATTACAGTGCACAGCACCTGAATATTCCCCATTGAACTCCAATCCAGATCTATCACTTTTGCCTCCTTGTACTTTCCTTCAAAATAATAGATATCCCCGACGCGTGCCCTATCTTCGATGCTGAATCGCATGAGAAAGGGACTAGTACCCCGACTCCCCTTGGTATGGCCGGCCAACAGGACATCATTGTACGGGGTATGCGATAGGGCGGTGATTTCGGCAAGTGTTGTGACACTATTGCTTTGGGTAATTGGGGAAGGCAAAACTTCCATAAGCCCTTGTGAACTAATGGTTGCAACCAAGGGCTGCCCATCCTTCACGCCCGCTGCTACGAGTGTCCCGTCATCCAATTGTATGATTTTATTGAACTGGTCATCCTTTTTACTGCTGCAGACATTACGACAATGCCATAGATACCCTCCTTGTGCGTCTAATTTCACGACATATGCGTCTTTTTGTCCCATAGCGTCCTCCCCAGGCGAATTGGAGTAGCCAGCCAATACATATCCGCCATCGTAGGTTTGAAGTCCGGCAAGGGCACGCTCATCTCCTTTTCGGCCAAGGGTAAGTAGGCGTTCGGTTGCATTTTTACGGTCAGCAAGCAATAAGACCATATCCTCTCCGCCTCCGCCAGACAATTCAGGTTCGGGAGCATGTCTGCCTGACACACTTTTGCTATATCCAAATGCGGCGTAACCACCTTCTAGTCGCGGCACCACGGCAAACAATTCAGCAGATTTAGCTTCCGGAATAGCATGCAAGGAAGTGGCGGGCGCTCCTAGTTTGGCAGGTTTGAAAATCGGGCGCTCTAGGCATGGTAGACTTCCTTTTAGCGCAGCACTATCCTTATCGCAGACCTTGTTACGGATAAACACAAAATCATTGCCCTTTTCATGGCTTTTGAACTCCCCTTGGTGAGGTGTAGGTTTCACTGAACTTACCAACTTGGCATACAACTCATAGGAACTTATGATACCGTCGTTGTCCTGTTCTCTCAAACGATCGAGAAACCTAATTGCAAAGGTTGACTGGGATGGGCTTCGATCATTTTGGCCCACTGAGGTTAGATAGAACCGGGTGGTGCCCCGCAGTGCTTCCCGGACTTTTTCTTCACAGGTAGGCTCTTTTTCCCAATGCTTGCCGCCGGGGTTTCCTTTGAATTCTTGACCAAAAAGACCCGAAAAACAAGCGTCCAAGGCTAAAAGCGTATGGCTTGTTGGAATTTTTTCAACCAATTCACGGAGTTTATTATACGTCAAAAGGGTGGATTCTGAAGGGTCATCTTCGTAGGACTTACTGTCTGTCAGCACCAAACCTCCTGCAGAATTGTCGTGATTCGCATACCCATGGGAAGAAGCGAATATTAGCAATTGGTCGCCTCTGTTAAACCTTCCAGGTTTGGCATATTCATCTAAGCGCTGGATTACTGCTGCTTTTGTAGGATTTTTCAAGTCGGGCAATAGCGTGAATCCATAGTTGGATTGCAGTTCTGCCTTTAAAT
>JALHPW010000527.1 GCA_022842255.1 Saprospiraceae bacterium
ATAGACGATCCTGTTGAATGCCACTTGCAGGCAACGTTTCCATCGCCGTTTGCGAGTGGCTTTTTTTGTCTCAGTTTTTTGATGTGGTCTGACGGTCGGCAAAATCAATGGGACAACCGACCTGATTTTCCTGTTATGGCCAATGCTGCGAAGAATGGCATGCCGAGCCTTTTTTTTGTTTCCGTACCCATAGGGCTTGATACCACGCAGCCGTTTCCATTGTCGGTCTGGCTGCACGGCGGTGGTGGAACGGCACGTCAATCGTTGGCCGGTAGCCGTGCTGAGGTTAATATTAGGCCTTTGGAAGGAATTTTGGTCTCACACAACGACGACGTTTTTGGCTGGCGTGGCGCAAGCCCTCCGGGCATTGAAAATCCGACCTGGCATTTTGGGTATCGAAAAAATTACGACCCTTTCAACGCCAACAATCTCCCGAGCGCTCCCGATACCATTGTGAATTACACACAGCGGCGGTATCTGTGGGTAGACAATTGGCTGATTCGGCATTTTAATGTTGATCCAGCCCGCATCCACATCCACGGCCACAGCATGGGGTCGGCAGGTGCGTTGGCATTGGCAAAATGTTATCCTGAGCATTATGCTTCAGTCACAATTTTTAATACAGGCTGTGATGGTCCAGAGCCAGGGAGTATGGTGGCGCCATTTGGAGATGCGTCTCAAAATTTTCCGACCAATCTGAAAAACCGTGCAGGCCAAACCGTCCATCAGCTGAGCTTATGGAACCTGCTGGACAACTGTTCGTCGAGGCGCGATTGGCCGCCCATTCGGCACTGGCATTCCAAAAACGACGACAATGGTACGATGCGCTGGGATGCGTATGTGGTTGAAAACTACCGCAAAGCCGACTCACTTGGGTTTGGGGTTCAAAGCATGTGGAGCGAACGCCATCATGGTATGGACACCGGACCTGACTACAATGACCACTGGATCAGTGGAGTGCCGCCCACCCAACAGACTGCGGTAGACAACGTGGCCTTTGCCGAAGCGAGTTTTCGTAGCGACCAATCTTTCCCCGCCTTTTTCAATCACCGACTCGACCTGCAAAACAACGACCCCGGTACAGGCCTCATTGGTATCAACAATGGAGATGGAGACAACTGGGGCGCTTGGGGTGGATATCATCGTTGGGATTTGGGGGACTTCACGGACTCGCCCGACGAATGGTCTGTGGTAGTCTGGCTCGAATCAAACGCTGTGTTTGGGAATGATAACTGCCCCGTCAACAGCCTGACCGCGGATGTGGCCATTAGGAGACCAAAACAATTTATTCAACCTCCCGGAGCACCTTTTGATTTTGTAGTGAAAGATGCTGCTACGGGTACTATCCTACAAGACGGTGGGGGTATTGTTACCGCAGATGGATTAGTGGTCATTCCTGGAGTGACGGTGTATCGGGAGGATATTCGAAAGCTGCGAATTTTGGTTTCGCTGACTACGGAGACCGCTGAACCAGCGCTCTTTCCTACTATGAGAATTTCCCCCAACCCTGCCATTGAGTCTGCAGAATTGCTTTTTGAAACTGCTAATACGGAAACCTTGGACTTGAAAATTTCTCGATCGGATGGCATTTCCCACACGCAAAAAATCGAAGTCACAGCAGGCGAAAACCGGATTCGATTGGACTTGAAAGGCTATGCGGCTGGGCTATATTTTGTTAGCCTTCGTTCGGCGGCAGGGGTACAGACACGGCGACTCATGGTATGGGCTGGATAAAACACAGGAGCAACCGCTTTTCGAGAATTCCGTACCAACAAAGTATGTTTGCAGCACAGCTTTAAATACCCTGCGCAAAAGCGGAACCCTACATGGCATCACTCCTTACCAAGCAAAAAATCATAGATGCGGCCGTTCAGTGCTTTAATCGGGATGGGCTTGCCAATATTCGCCTACAACACATTGCCGATGAAGCCAATGTGAGCATTGGCAACATGACCTACCATTACCGAAATAAAGAGGCAATCGTGCAGGCGGTTTGGGAACAATTGGTACAAAAACAACGCGATTTGCTGGCCGAATTCAGGATTGTTCCGCTTTTTGAGGATATAGATCGTCTGCTTGCAAGCACATTTGAGTTGCAGCAGGCGTACCAGTTTTTCTACATCGATACCCTGGAAGTGATGCGTGCCTATCCCGACATTGTGGCGGCCCACCAGGAGCATATCAGCTGGCAGATCCTTCAAATGGAAGCAGCCATTGGTTTCAACCAATCTAGGGGCGCATTTGTGCCCACGCAATGGGAAGGGCAGGCCAAAAGTCTTTCCAGCCAGTTTTGGTTGATTACCGACCTTTGGATGTACCGACAATCGGTATTGAAGGCGGCAACCGACGATTACAGTGCTTTCCGTTTAATGCTTTGGGACTTGCTGCGCCCGCTTTTTACGGACATGGGGCTACGGGAGTACGAACAATTGAACCATGCAAACCAAGCACAAGCCCACTAATTCGTCAAGTTTAGAAAGAATATTCTAAATTTGAGGCTTCATTCCTGACTTGAAAGGGTCGCAGGGCTGGAAAATTGTCATTAAATTTATAAAAAAGCGCGTATTCCCGTCTTTAAACAACCTATCTACGTGATGAAGCCCGTTTTTTCGATGTCTTCGGATTTGTATGGTAAGATGCTGGACGAATTGAGCAATCTGTTTTTCACCGAAAAACTGGGGCTTGATTCGGACATGAATTTTTACCGCGACGATTTTTGGCTAACGGATACCGCCGTGATTGAATTGTTGCAATTCCGTAAAGGCAGTTGGGAAATCAACCTCTTGTTTGCCCACCACAAAACACCGCTGAAGTTTTTGAGCCGTCGAATTACCAGCCACAGTTGCCCAAAACGCGCAAAAACGATGGCCCTCTATATGCGGCGTATAGCTGCGAAGGACCAAAGAGGCACACTCTCGATAGATATCAAGGATTTGAACCTTTCCTTGAATTGACCCTAACGTGCTCTATAGCCAACACAGTGTGGTTTTGAACACTGTGCGGATGTTATCAATTGAAAATCACTTTAATCAGAGTATAACCACCACATTCTGTTTACGATGGATAACCTTACGACAAAGCAAAAAATCCTGGAATCGGCGATCCGGTTATTCAATTGGGATGATATGGCCAATGTGCGTTTGCAACAGATTGCCGATGAAACAGGCATCAGTGTTGGAAACCTGGCCTATCACTATAAAAATAAGGAAGCTATTGTAACAGCTGTTTACGAAGGGCTCTTCGAAGAGTTCGGGCAGATATTGTCCACCTATATGAGCAATCCGAAACTGTCGGATTTCAATACCCAGATGGAGCAGTACCACCGTTTCTTTTCCAAGTACAAGTTTTACCTGATTGACCTCTTCGAAATCGAACGCTCCTATCCCCTGATCATGGATCGATGGCGCGAGTGTGTCAATAAAATGATGCTGCAAATTCGCAAGCGCTTGGATTACAATGTACAACGCGGCGTCCTACACCCAGAGCCAATGCCCGGAGCATACGACACCCTCACCAATAACATCTGGATGACGATTGTTTTTTGGAAACCAAGGCAACTACTGAAAGCGCAACCCGTGGACGAAATACTTTTCAAGCGCACCGTTTGGGAACATATTATCCCACATTTTACGCCTAAAGGATTGAGCGAGTTTCAATTGGAACTACAGGGCGCCCTGAGCTAAAAAGCAAGTTGCCAATGATTCTGGTTCCCTAAATTTTGTACGCATGGCAAGTATAGTTTGGTTGAAAGGAGGGGCATGCGGTGGAAATACCATGTCTTTTCTCAGCGCACAGGAACCAACCGTGGTGGAGTTGGTGACTGACTTCGGCATTGACATTCTATATCATCCGACCATTGCCCTTGAAATTGGCCATCAAGTAACCAACTTGCTCCACGAGGTCGTGCAGGGAAAAGTCAAGATGGATATTTTTGTGTTTGAGGGTTCCGTTATTCAAGGGCCCCATGGCACGGGCAAGATGAATTACTTCGGGGACCGGA
>JALHPW010000528.1 GCA_022842255.1 Saprospiraceae bacterium
GAACGGAGTTCCGGGATACTTGGAGGTTCTGCTGTTTCAAAAAATCCATGGCAAAATGAACACCTTGGAGTTCGCGCCCCGGCACCTTCAAATCCCTCGGCACCGTACTGCCGCCTGCCAAAACGATGGCATCAAACCCATAGAGCAACTCGCTGATGGGTATGTTGCGCCCCACTTCGGCATTACAGCGAAACACAATTCCTTCTTGTTCAAGCAAATGGATGCGCCGCTCGACCACCGATTTTTCCAATTTGAAATCGGGGATTCCATAGCGGAGCAGTCCACCGGGTTTTTCATCCCGTTCAAAAACGGTAACATGGTGTCCTGCAAGGTTGAGCTGCGCTGCTGCCGCCAAACCAGCCGGGCCGCTCCCTACCACTGCAACCTTTTTACCGGTACGGTGAAAAACAGCATTTGGTTTGACAAGCCCTTCCGCAAACGCAATTTCGATGATGTGTTTTTCAATTTCCTCGATGGCCACCGCTGGCTGATGAATGCCCAGTACGCAGGCACTTTCGCAGGGCGCGGGACAAACCCTGCCCGTGAATTCGGGGAAGTTGTTGGTGCTGATTAGGATTTCGTAGGCTTGCTGCCAATTCCCTTTCCACACCGCATCGTTGAATTCCGGAATGACATTGCCCAATGGACAGCCGTTGTGACAAAACGGGACCCCACAATCCATACAGCGCGAAGCCTGCGCATGGAGTTGTTCGGGTGGGTATGCGTCCACAAACTCGCCCCAGTGCCCAAGTCGCTGCGCGACGGACTGTTTGGTGGGAAGTTGGCGGGTATGTTCGAGAAAACCCGTTGGATTGGACATGGATTCTGGGTTTATGGGTTGATGAGGTTGATGGGCTTGGTGGGCTTGGTGGGGGCAACATGCTGATAAACCTTATCAACCGGATAAACCCCATAAACCTTTTCCATCAACACCTTTTTATATTCCTTCGGAAAAACCTTGACGAAATGCACGGATTGATGGTCAAAATCCTTGTTTAAAAAATCTGCGACCGGGCTGGCTGTTGCTTGCACATGCCGCTCGAGCAGTTGCCGGATTTCAACAAAATCATCGTCTGTAAGTGGGTCGAGATCAATGCTTTCCAAGTTGCAGCGCGTGGCAAAAACACCTCGTGGGTCGTACACCCAAACGATGCCGCCGCTCATGCCCGCCCCGAAATTGCGCCCGGTATCGCCCAAAATCAACACTTTTCCACCCGTCATGTACTCACAACCATGATCGCCAGTTCCTTCCACTACGACCGTCGCGCCAGAGTTGCGGACACAAAAACGCTCCCCAGCCTTGCCCCGCACGAAGGCTGTGCCCGAGGTGGCCCCATAAAAGGCGACGTTGCCAATGATGCTGTTTTCCTCTGCGCGAAAGGTTGCGCGACGGTCTGGGTATGTCACGAGGGTCGCGCCGCTCAAACCTTTTCCGAAATAATCGTTCGCACTGCCTTCGAGTTCGAGACTCAAACCCCGCACCGCGAATGCCCCAAAACTTTGTCCGGCGGTGCCCCGGAACCTGAACCGAATCGTGTCCTCTGGCAGGCCTTCCGACTTCCAGATTTTCGTAATTTCGTTTGAAAGCAGGGTGCCGGTGGTTCGATTGGTGTTTTTGATTTCAAATTCCGCTTGCACTTGTTCGCAGCGTTCCAGGGCGGGACGGGCCAGTTCGAGCAATTGCCAATCGAGGATATCGGCCAGACCGTGGTCTTGGGTTTCAGAGCAATGTAACCCGGAACGCTGTTCCGGGAAAGATGACCCCGGAACAGCGTTCCGGGTTACAAAAAGCACCGGCGACAAATCCAGTTTTCGGTGTTTCCAATGCGAAATATTGGGTTTTACGCGCAAGTTATCCGCTTGTCCAACCATCTCGTCCACGGTCCGAAAACCGAGTTCGGCCATGATTTCGCGGAGTTCTTCGGTGAGAAATTTGAAAAAATGGACCACATGCTCCGCTGCCCCGCTGAATCGTTTGCGCAAATCCGGGTCTTGCGTAGCAATGCCCACCGGACAAGTGTTCAGGTGGCATTTTCGCATCAAAATGCAACCTTCCACCACAAGTGCGGCGGTGGCTACGCCCCATTCTTCCGCACCAAGCAAGGTGGCAATGGCGATGTCGCGACCCGTTTTCATCTGTCCATCGGCTTGTACGACCACACGGCTGCGAAGCTGGTTCTTGACCAAGGTTTGGTGCGTTTCAGCCAAACCCAGTTCCCAAGGCAAGCCTGCGTGGCGGATGCTGGAAACGGGCGATGCGCCCGTGCCACCATCGTGCCCGGCAATCAAAATCACATCGGCCTTGGCTTTGGCTACGCCCGCTGCAATGGTGCCTACCCCTGCCTTAGAGACCAGTTTCACGCTGATTCTAGCCGCACGATTGGCATTTTTTAAATCAAAAATCAACTGCGCGAGGTCTTCAATGGAGTAAATATCGTGGTGCGGTGGTGGCGAAATCAGTCCAACGCCCGGCGTGGCATGCCGTACCCGGCCAATCCAATCGTCCACCTTATGCCCAGGCAATTGTCCACCTTCCCCGGGTTTAGCGCCTTGCGCCATTTTGATTTGCAGCTCATCTGCTTCGGTCAGATAGCGGGCGGTTACACCGAATCTACCGGAGGCTACTTGTTTGATGGCGCTTCTTAAGGGTTGGTTGGGTTTATCAACTTTATCAACCGAATAAACCTTATCAACCATCTCATACCGCCTTTCATCCTCCCCACCTTCTCCCGTATTGCTTTTGCCGCCGAGTTGGTTCATGGCAAGGGCAAGGGTCGTGTGTGCCTCCCAGGAAATGCTGCCGAACGACATGGCCCCGGTGGCGAAGCGCCGGTAGATATTTTCGGCGGGCTCGACGGCTTCGATGGGAATGGCCGGACGTTTGGGGGCGAATTCAAATAGACCACGCAGCGTAGCGGCTTTTTCACCAAGATCGTTAACCGCTTTGGAGTATTTTTTAAAAATGGAAAAATCGCCCGTGCGGGTCGAATGTTGGAGCAAATGGATGGTAGTGGGGTTGAACAAGTGGAATTCGCCCTGTTTTTTCCACTGAAAAATACCGCCAACAGGCAGGCGCTCTACTGGCGACATCCGGTTTTTAGGCCCAAATGCCAGTTGGTGTTTGGCCAATGCCTCCCGGGCCAGGTCGTCAAAATCCAAGCCCCCGATGCGCGAAACCGCCCCCGTAAAACAGCTGTCCACCACCTTTTTGCCCAAGCCAACAATTTCAAAAATCTGAGCGCCCTGGTACGATTGCAAGGTGGAAATACCCATTTTGGAAAAAACTTTGAGCAGGCCCTCGTTTACGGATTTGATGTAGTTTTTCTCCAAATACTGACAACTTTCGGAAAGCTTTAAACTTTCCGAAAGTTCGGTTTGCGACTGAATCGTCGCAAATGCCAGATAAGGATTGATGGCCGTGGCCCCAAAACCGAGCAAACACGCGAAGTGATGGGTTTCCCAAACATCGCCCGCTTCAACCACCAATCCCACTTGACCACGTACCCCTTTTCGAATCAAATGATGGTGAATGGCCGCCGTGGCCAAGAGCGAAGGGATGGCTGCGTGTTTGGAATCGATGGCCCGGTCGGAAAGCACCAGCACCTGAAACCCATCCATCACCGCATCGTAGGCATAACGGCAAACGCGCTCAATGGCTTTTTCCAGACTGCCCGCTTGACCATCGGCGCGGAAGTACATTTGAAGGGTTTTGGCTTGGAAGGAGCCGTCGTCGATGCTGCGGATTTTTTCCAGTTCGAGGTTGCTCAATACCGGATGTGGTAAAGCAAGTACATGACAAACAGCAGGGTCTTCCACGAGTAGATTGCCAATATTTCCCACAAAATTGGACAAAGACATGACCATTCGTTCCCGGATTGGGTCAATCGGCGGGTTGGTGACCTGGGCAAACAGTTGTTTGAAATAATAAGAAATGTGCTGCGGTTGCTCGCTCAAAACAGCCAGCGGGGTATCATTGCCATGCTT
>JALHPW010000529.1 GCA_022842255.1 Saprospiraceae bacterium
ATTAGTTCCGGCCCAAATATGCCTTCAATTTCCAGGTATTCAATCTTTACTTCCGGGTAAGCACGGTCCAGCACTTCCAGATCGCGCCGCAGCGGTTCGTTGCAGAGCTGACCCGGTTTCATCACGGTTACGATTTTTAGTTTGCCTGTTTTTTCGTTGTTTTCAACATATTGAAGCACCTGATTAAGTATTGCGAGGTTATCTCCTTTGGTAAAAAAAACAAATTCCTGGTCATTGATTTTTTCCAGCATGGTTTGCAGGTACTGGTTGCTTACCAAAACAAATTTGCGCACTGGCCGGTACAGATAATCAATCGCATAAAGCAACACGCGGACAATGCGCCCTCGGTTCATCAACAGGAAAATAATGCCCAAAGCGGGTATCAGATATTGAAAAAACACAAAAAGCGCCTTCGGATTGAGTTGGGCGTTGCCCCAAAAAGCTGCGGCCACCAAACCAATAGCAACTAGTACGGCTACTGGGTGTGCTTTTACAGGTCGGGGAAGTTTGGCGCGTTTGATTTTCAACAGCAAATTGCCCAAACCAAACAGCGCCATCACCGCCAAAAACGAAAACGTATAAACGCCGGCCAATGCACCCAAATCGCCCTTGGTAGCAAATAGCACCGATACACAGAGGATGAAAAAAGCCACCACAATGCGATAGTTTACCCCACGCTTGTTTTGAGCAAGAAAAAAATTGGGCAATACGCGATCTAGCGTAATCCGTTCGATAAGGCCAGTTACGCCTACAAAAGACGTAAGCACGGCCCCGCTGAGAACCAAAACGGCATCTACGGATATGAGCCAGCCCAGCCAGTTGCCTCCGGCAGTTTGACCCAGCAAAGCCAGCAAAGATTCCCGGTGCTCACTCACTTGTACCAAAGGAATAATACACAGGACCAGCAGGGCAATCACCGGGTTAAAAAAACTGACCACCGCCCACATGTTGCGCAGGGTTTTGCGAAAAACACCAGGCTGCTGTTCCTCTACAAAATTGGCCGAGCTTTCAAAGCCGGAAATGCCCAGCATTGCAGCCGAGAACCCTAGAAAGAGCGCAGTACCAAATCCTCCTGATGGCATGGGTTGTTGCCAATTGGCGTTAAATATCTCGGTGCCATTATGCAACAAAAACCAGCCTCCGGCCAATACCAGCAGAGACAATGCAAGCAAATGGGTGATAAAAATGATGACTGCTACGATGGCCGATTCACCGATGCCAATCAACGCAAGACCCATAAAAGCTGCGAGGAGAGCAATGGTGGCCAATTCAACGGGCAAGCCTTGTACCATAATGTGCAAATAGTGCATGGCCTCATTGGCCGAAATGACTGCCGTAGCCATGTAAGACAATATGGTCAGACAGGCCGCAGCCGAGGCCATTTGCTTCGAAGTGGTATTCAACAATGCGTTGTAGGCCCCGCCATTGAGCGGCAAAGCACCCACCACTTCCCCATAAATCCGACGGAACAAATACAGCACCACAGCTACTACCAGCAGCGAAATCCAGGCAAATTGGCCCGCATAAAGGATGGTAAGTGCCGAAACATACAGACAGGAAGAGCTGATATCATTGCCACAAATTGCCGTAGCTTGTAGTTCTGAAAGTTTTTTGTGGGTAGGGATAACAGTCATAAATTACGATTCGAATGAGGTTAAGACTCGATGGTTGATATTGTACCAAAAAAGACTCCAGCACTTACAATAGAACTTCCGGTAGTATAAGCCAGGTCGGAAAGTACCTGGGAATCTTTTGTAAAAATTGATTCATGAACTCATTCCTTGCGGCACCGTAGGCATCTATGAAAAGCCCTTTATCCTGGTGACTTTTGTCTTCCAGGATAAAGAGCACGGAATTGTCTGCAGGATCGGAAAATCCTTCAAAGCGGTGGGTGGCCACGATTGCCCATCCAGCGGAAGATTCATTTCCAGCGGAGAAATCGAACGGGAAAGTATATCCAAGGTTGGTATAGTAGTCGACCGCTTTGCTTAATGTTCTAAAAGTTACCTTTTCCATTAGGTTTCTGCATTTAAGTGCAGGAAAGGCTGCTGTGAAAAAGCGAATTTTGGCTGAAAAAGGCCATAATCGACACGCATTGCCTCTGCCAGACGCTGCTCATTACCAAGCCCTGAGGCTGGCCGGATACTGAGTACCGGTATTCTCGCATGATTCACAATTTGCTGTGTGAACGGTCCAATGAAAAAATCGCGAATGCTATAGTCCAGCGTCGCCGTAATGGCAACGAGATCAGCTTGCTCGGATTGGGTGCTCGACAAAACCGCTTCGGCGACCTGGTCTGTTGGCTTTAGAATTTGGGAAATGCATTCTACATCATCAACCCGTAGTTTATCTTTCAAGGCCAGAACCTTTTTCCCGACCCAGTCTTTCGAAGAAATGTGCTTGGTGCCCGGGATGCCCAGCACATGAAGCACTACATGGTTCTTGCGAATGATTTTTCTCAGAAAATCATATTTATGCAAGGCATCCGGCGTATCGCGTACTGGAAATAATATTTTGGAGAACGAGGTCCATTTGCCGCTGAATGGTATGGTCAAAACCGGACATGGCGCGTATTTTACGACAGCATACGCATTTGAACCAATGAAAAACTCCCGAAATCCGGAAGACCCATGTGTGCCCATAACAATAAGTTCGGCATCCACCGTTTGGGCATACCTGCAGATTTCCGAGGCGATAAATCCTTCTACCGTTTCGACTGTGATGATTGGCAACTCCGCACATATCAGTTTGTCTTTGAGATGGCTGATCATATCTTTTGCTTCATTCCGTAAAATTTCAAGCATAGACGGCACAAGTGGCAATGCTTCGAAATGACCGTACGACAGCATATTTTGATTGATAACATGCAGCAAGGTAAGTTTTGAGCCCTGACGTTTGGCCATGGCAACCGCGGTGTCTACTGCGTTCATCGAAGATTCGGAAAAATCTACCGGAACGAGTATGTGTTTTATATTGAATGTATTCATCGTTTGCAGTTTAGGTTGGTTTGAAAGTTTGTTGCACAATCTCCCATTTTATTGGGCATTTTTTAAGGTGCAAACTCAAGTGATGCGTTAATTTCCAGTGGAGTAATCGCTACTTTTACCCCCATAGATCCGAAACGGATCCCAATCTACTCCACACAATGACCGCAGAACAAAAGCAAGTCGAGCTCAGGAAATACTTTTTCAAGCCTTCGCCTTTTTGGGAGAGCTTGCCGACTGCTTTATGGTCGGAAATGCAGGCACTGAGCACTACCCAACATTTTGCCAAAAAAAGCCTTGTTTACAGCGAAGGAAGTCACCCTCGATCCCTGTATATCATCCGAAAAGGGCAGGTAAAAGTTTATATTATCAACAACGAAGGGGCAGAACAGATTATCTATTTCCTGGGTAAAGACGAGGTCTTCGGGCACCGTTCTATTGTATGCGATGAACCCAGTCCTGTATTCGTGGAAGCCATTACGGATTGCGAAATGGACTGCATCCCAAGATACCACTTTGAAGGTTTTCTTCAAAAATCGCTGGAGTTAAATGCTGTGTTTTTATCCTACCTGGGACATGAATTTCGAGTTTTTGCAAACAAAATCAGCGTTTTCGGTCAAAAACCTGTGAGCGAACGGGTAGCACTGGCACTTTTGGTATTGAATGAAAAATTTAACGACCACCCGGAATATGTAATGGTGCTCAATTTTTCCCGGGAGGATCTAGCTTCTTACATCGGCACTGCTACGGAGAACCTCATCCGCCAGTTGAAACGTTTGAAAGACGCACGGGCCATTATAGTCAAAGGGCGCAAAATCCTCATCGAAGAGACCGACCTGTTGTGGGAACGGGCCCGGGTTATGTGATAGAATGTTTTTACGCGGATTGAAACAATCGTGCCAGCAAACCCAATACGACCTCCGCACCTCGCCGTAATGTTGCATTTAAAAAAAACAGGGCGCCAAAACCCATTCCTCCTGTGG
>JALHPW010000530.1 GCA_022842255.1 Saprospiraceae bacterium
AAAAAGAGGCATCCCGATCCACCGGGACACCTCCTGATCAACCCAGAAAGCCCCCGGTTCTCATCCTGAAATGGCCGGGCTAAACAATCAGAGTAAGGATCACTTAAACCATCACAAAAGTATGAAAATCTTAAGATTTCATCAGCAAACCACACTCAGGCAGCTTCTGCCCAAAATCTCCCAACGGCTCTTTGGACTCGTTTTGTTTTGCTTACTTTCTCTGGCATTGACAGCGCAAAGCGAAGGGAAAGAAGAGTGCTTCTTTAACACCTCGGCCTCCATCTCCTGTGATAAAGTTACAATCCAATTTGGGACTCCGCCCCAAGTTGGCAACCATTTTTGGGACTTTGGCGACGGCCAAACCTCAACTGCCCCCCCCCCCAGTTTTTCACGATTATTATGATGTCAACCCAGACCTATCCCCAATTACCGCCACACACACTTTTGCTGGCAATGTGTGCCAAAAAGTAGTTGAATTTCCAGGGATATTCCTCGGCACAGGCTGTGGAAGCGTGAGGAAGGTCAGCGAGATGGTTACAGCCCACAAACTTCCACCTAACGAATTAGTCGGGAAGACCCTCTACGTCTTTGGCAATTTGGAAGTGGACAATTCCTACACTTTTAATGCGTGCAGCATTTTTGTTTCCGAAGGGGGTAAAATCACGGTCAAATCAGGTGCAACACTGACTTTGAAAAACAATACGATTGTGGATGCCCACACCATTTCGGGAGTTTGCCAAAAACTCTGGAACGGCATTGAAGTGTTATCTGGAGGATCTCTCAAGACCACTGGAGCTACCATCCGAAACGCCTATTTCGGAATCAGACCAATCAACCCCACCGGTGCAACTCCATTGCCCAAAATAAGCCTTAACAACACCCTTTTCGAGCGAAATTTTGTGGGCATTTACGCGGCAGCAGGTTCTTTTGCGGTTTCTTTATTTGTCAATAACACATTCGATGGGTCTGGAAACACAGCGATTTATGATGCCAGTGCCTGCAATCCACAGGTGCAGATACCCGGTGTACCCTATTCACAAAGAACTTACTGTGGTATCTATTTCGACGGCAATCTGGGTGGGAGCTTGCTGCTCTCAGGCGCAAGTACGGGCAACCTTTTCAAGGAAATGCAGGCGGGAATCGTTTGCATCAATGGAACTGCCTCCATTCGAGGATGCCGCTTTGAAAACATCGCGTTCTTGACCGGGACGCCTGCCAGCCACCAAGGCACAGCATTTACGTTCATAGACAACAAAGGCGGGAAACGGCTCAGTTTCACAGGGTTGGGCAAAGCAAACGCGCTCGCCACCATCAACAATTGCGAGCGGGGGGTGTATGCGTTGACTTCAAGACCCGCAACTGAAGCATACATAGCTGCTTGCCGAATGCTTGAAGTACAAAACGGGGTAGAGTTGGATGAAACTTTGGCTGGGAATTTTGTGAAAGCCAGAGTTTCAGACTGTTACATCGGCTGCACCAAGCACCTCCCTAATATCAAAAAGCGCTCAACAGGCATCGAAATCAAAGATCCAGGCAATGCTTACAGCAATATCACGGTCAGTAACAACGATATTGATTTGGACCAGCTGGAGGCTTACCCTACCCCCGCACAGCTAGATGTGGAGATTTTTCCAAAAGGTATTGCATTATATACCATCCACAACCCTTTGTCTAAGATGGATGTGGTTTTAAGTGGGAACAACGTCAATCTTATCAATGGGCATCATGGTATTTCGTGCGAAAACATAATCAACGCCTCGATTTCGGATAACCACGTTGTCAACATCAAGGACGTGCTTATGGAGAACCCCTTAATAGGCTTTTTTATGCAAGGAGGGAGGAACAACTCTTATTTCTGCAACTCCGTTGTACAAGTTAGCAGCTTTTCTGCGGCTTCGATTGTGGGATTTGTGGTTTTGGGTTCTCCTACCACAACTTTGACCCAAAATTTGACGGTTGACCTGTTAAATGGCATCACATTTCAAGGCAATAATGGCACCAGTTGCTTAATATCGTACAATGATATCCAAAAAGCCGCCCCGTCTGGATTGACGAAATACGGACTTTTCTACCAAGACGCTATTACTGGGCCACAATACCTAACAGGAAACGATTGGATTGGGGACTTTGAGTCGGGGGCGGAGTTCGAAAATCAACAAAACGGCTTCTCTTATTGCGAATCCCGCTACCATGTTTCTCAGGGAGCAAACGTTAATAATACCATCAACCCTGTAGTTCAAGGGCAAATGCAAACCTGTAACCAGCCCCCGAACAATTGGTTTACGATTACAGATGCGCTGGAAGACGATTATTCCTGCGGCGGTTCTGGCGGCGGATCTAACGGGCTTTACAAAAATGAGGCGGATTTGAACTTGGCAGGTGGCGGCATTTTGGACCTTAGCCCTGGTTATAAGTGGGGCTCTGAACTGGTGCTTTACCGCAAATTCACAGACAACCCAGGGCTTATAGAAGGCGATGCGGTCATAAACGGGTTTCTGCAGGGCCAACAAGGGCTTCCGACTGCGGCCATGTATGCGGTTCAAAATGGCATTCGAGACCTTGAGGCTAACATCCCGGCAACCTTGGCGGGCAATATCCTGAACACCTTGGCACAGTTGGAAGTAAACGATGCTGCCATGCTCGCTTTGCTGGAAGACATCGAAACCAATCCGAACGCGCTATCCTACTATACTGCGCTCAGTACCCAAACCAGCAATCTGGAACTCCTTCTCGAGGGCTATCTGACCAATGCACTGAGCAGCAGGGCGCAGGGTGCAGCCTCTGTTCTGAGCGTGAACGACAATATCAACTGTTCCGACCTGCCCTGCTCCTCAGAGCGCTACATCAATGGGCTTTACTTGGAAACGCAGGTTATCACACCCCGTGCACTGACAGTTCCTGAATTGGAATCTGTTGAGACAATTGCGCTATATTGCCCGATAGACGCGGGCAATATCGTCTATATGGCGCGGGCTTGGTACTATATGCAAACAGGAGAGGCGTTACAGGCTGATTGCGGGAATTTTGTTCCAACGGGAGGCGGCGAGAGAAATGTACTACCTCAGCCAATCGTTGACGGAGACATGCTTTTGATGCCCAACCCCGCTGATGGCAGCGTTCAGGTCGTACTGCCTGCCAATTGGGGCGAAGCCACGCTGACCGTGCACGACCTGTGGGGCAGGCTGCTCTTCCAGCACAGAGTGTCTGAAATCGTGGACGATGCCCTGTTGAGAATCCCTACCGAAGGCTTTCCAGAGGGGATGTATTGGGTTTCTGCCAGAGGGAGAAACGTTGAGTCGTGGAAGGCTCAAAAATTGAGCGTTAAACACTAAACAACAAGGAGGCAGGACGCCAACGTTGTCCTGCCTCCCGTTTTCACAGTCAAAACTTATAACCCATGCGCGACTTGACCTTCACCTTCTTCCTCTTGCTTTTTGCAAATGTCCAAACCTCAGCACAGAAACACGACCATACGTGGCCGCTCGGCTTGGGGCCGGGTTGGAGTGATTACAATTTTTTCCTAGATTTTAATCATTTGGACACCCCTGGTATAGTCACCCGAACCGACACCATGAGCACAGGAGTGTACCTTGCCTCCTATTGTAATACTTCTGGGGAAATTGTGCTGTATTCAAATGGCCTTTGGATATTGAATAAAAATGGGGAATTGATTGAAAACAGTCACGGGTTAAACCCCACTTTGCCGGATTGGCAATATTACAGTTACCCCGGCGGTCAATCCGGTTTTTTTCTTCAAAAGCCCGACGACCCGAACACGGTCTATTTCATCAGCCTCGATTTTGGCCCTCACCCTGCTCAGAAATGGCCTTATATGTTCGTGGGACGGAACCTGATGGTGGCCACCATTGACCTCACAGCCAATAGCGGGGCGGGAAAAGTGATAGAAAAGAACAAAATCCTTTTGAGCGGCATACTCATGTCTCCTGCCGCTTGCCGCCATG
>JALHPW010000531.1 GCA_022842255.1 Saprospiraceae bacterium
CTTTTCTTTCAGTTTCGACAATTTCCAACCCAACCGCGAGCAAATATTCCGGGCTGTTGTGACCCGTGAAGGGAACAACCAATTGAGGGGGATTTGCCCGCTCCCGGTCGCTCAAATGGCCCAGCGCGATTTTGCCAGCATTGAAGAATCGGTGGGCTGGGACAGCAGAGGCTGCGATATCAAGGGCCAAGGGAGCGACCCGTTTTCAGAACAGGTCCACTTCACCGACCCCGCCTTTTTTTCCTTTTTCAACTTTCCGCTAGTGGCTGGTAGCAACAATCTTTCAGACCTTGGTGCGGTGCTGTTGACAGAAAAAATGGCCCTGAAGTATTTTGGCAAAGAGGATCCAATTGGCAAACCACTGTTGCTCTACGCTGGGGAAAAACGTTCGCTACCCCTAACCGTAAGGGGGGTACTGAAAGATATTCCATTGAACTCTTCTTTGCGTTTCGATATCCTCACCAATCTGGCAAATTTGAAGACCAGCGACACGAGCTTCTTGCAAGTGGATGATTGGAAATGGTTTCTAGATGCCTTGTTTTTCAAAATACCCAATCCAGCCGATGCGCAACATCTTGCTGGGGCTATGAGCCAATACATCCCACAACAAAACGCAGCGCGGCCAGACTGGAAAGTCTCTGGATTCCAGCTGATGCCCATGACAACGATGGCTGCAGAGACCAGCGAGATGTCGCCCAACGGGCTTTTTCCACGCCCCGACGATTCAGGCGCATATGGTCCTTTGATTGCCGCCTTGCTGATATTCCTCTCCGCTTGCCTAAATTTCGCCAATACCACTGTGGCACGTTCCAACCGCCGATTGCGCGAAATGGGTGTTCGTAAAACCATGGGAGGAACCAGAAGCCAACTTATGGGGCAAATATTGCTGGAATGCAGCGTGGTTGTATTGTTTGCCATGTTCCTTTCGGTACTCATCATCAAATGGTGGTTGCCAATTGTAAACAGCATGTTTGATGGCTTAATAGCCGAAGCGGATTATTTCAATGACCCCGGCTTGATGTGGTTTATGGGGGGCGTGTTGGTATTCACCACCCTTCTAGCAGGCGCATATCCAGCATTCTACATCAGCAATTTCAACACCTCGGAGATATTCAGAGGCGGCGCAAAATTTGGTGGGAACAACTTTTTTTCCCGGTTTTTGCTTGGGTTCCAGGTGATGATCTCGCTTATTACGGTAATAGCTGGCGTAGGATTTTCCCGAAATGCAGCGTTTCAGCGAGATTATGATTACGGCTATGACCGGGCCGGGCTGATGGGTGTTTCAGTATCTGACCGAAGCAATTACGATGCCTTGCGCAATGCTGTGCAACAACTTCCTGGCGTCGAATCGGTGGCTGGCACACGCCACCATATTGGGTTTGGCTATCGCTTCCTAACAGCCGAAGCCGAAGGTCAAAAACACGAAGTTGGCTATTTTGAAGTAGGTGATAACTACTTGGAAATCATGGACCTGCAACTGGCAGCGGGTCGTCCTTTCGAACCAGGTCGCGAGTCAGATTACACCAATGGGCTACTCATTACCAAAAAAATGGCAGCCCAATTTGGCTGGGATGACGAACAGGCAATTGGAAAACAAATCAGGATAGACACCGCCATTTTCACCGTTATCGGCACGCTTCAAAATTTTCACCAGCAACATTTATTCGAGCCGATAGAGCCTGCAATGATGCGTCTTGCTCGCCCTGACCAATACTTCAATCTTATAGTTAGGACCAATCCTGCCGAGCTCAAAACGGTACACGACCGGGTAAAAGCCGCTTGGACGAAGTTGTATCCGCTCAAGCCGTTTCGCGGATTTTATCAGGATCAAGTGGGGTCTGAGGCCTATAAGGTGACGTCAAGCATCGCCACTATTTTTGCTTGGTTTGCCATAGTAGCCATATTGCTCACCGCCACCGGACTATTTGCACTGGTTTCGTTGACCGTATTGAAAAAGATGAAAGAAATTGCGCTACGAAAAGTGGTTGGGGCAAGGCCTATGCAAATCATGGCATTGGTCAACCGAGGCTATGTCTGGGTTTTCGCAATTGCGGCAGTGATTGGATGTTATGCGGGATGGTTTTTGACAAAACTATTGATGGACATGATATTTAAAATCAATGTCGGCGTAGAACCTGTAACGCTGGTATTTGGGGTTCTAGCACTGTTTCTGATTTCCGGGCTAACGGTCGGGGTCAAAGTCCGACAAGCCGTGCGGACAAACCCGGCAGATGTGCTACGGAATGAGTAGGTATAAACAAATCCCCCATCAAATAATTCCATCCTACCATCCTAAACAATGCCTACCTTTGCCCCATCACAGACGCCGTCTCTCTGCACCGGCTCGAACACTAATTTTTAAAGGAGTACTCCCCGGAATTTAGGTGAAGTTGTTGCCGTTGACTTGTCCGGCTACTAGCAATTTTACCGCCTCCGTTCTGTCTGCTCCAAGTACCAGTACTGCGAAGCTCTGGTTTGCACACATGGTGTCTGTGATTTTTTAAAAGCGTGGCATATCCCTTGGGTGTGCCACGCTTTTTTATGCCTAAACCTCGTTGGTTTCAAGCCAAAATTTGACTGTAGTTTTGCACCCTACATTGCTCAATACCTTCCACTGATTTAGCACTTATCATGTCCGATCAAATTCGCCAACTGGCCCCCCAAGCCCCCTGGAACCTTTTCGCCGACCTCAATGCCATTCCACGTGCCTCCAAAAAAGAAGAACGCATCGCCCAATGGGTGCGGGATTTTGGCAAAAAACACGGCCTGGAAACACTTACAGACGATTTCGGGAACATCATCCTGAAAAAACCGGCCTCACCAGGACGTGAAAAAAGACCCGTGACCATCCTGCAAGGTCACCTCGATATGGTGCATTCCAAAAACGCCGATGTTACGTTCGATTTCGACAAACAAGGCATCGAAATGTACCTGGACGGCGACTGGGTCCGGGCACGTGGCACCACACTTGGTGCCGACAATGGCCTGGGTGTTGCAGCAATCCTGGCCGTATTGGCCTCGAAAGATATTGTGCACCCACCCCTGGAGGCCCTTTTCACCCTCGATGAGGAGCAAGGGCTTAGCGGAGCAAAATATTTGGGCCGTGGTCTGCTCAAAGGCAAGGTCTTGCTCAATCTGGACACCGAGGAGGACCATGTGCTTACCATTGGTTGTGCCGGTGGCATTGACACCCTCATTGAGTGGAAATACAAGGAGGATGCGGCGCCTGAAAACCTCACTCCGTTTTTGGTGAAAGTCAGCAGTTTGCAAGGCGGACACAGTGGTATGGACATCAACCAAGGCCGTGGCAACGCCAACAAAATCCTGGCCCGGGTGCTGATGGCACTTGCCCCTGCGGGTTTGCGTTTGTCCAGTTTTGAAGGGGGTAACCTGCGCAACGAAATCCCTCGCGAAGCCAAAGCCCTGGTGTTGGTGAAAAACGAAAAACGTTTTGCCAAGCTGCTCCAAGCCGTTACCAAGGAAATCACGATTGAATTCCAAACTCCGGAGCCCAACCTGAAAATCACCGCAAGCGAAGCTTCCAAACCCGCCAAAGTGATGCGTAAAAGCGACCAGGCAAAATTCCTGCAATCCATTCGCGCTGTACAAAACGGGGTGTACCGCATGAGCCCGGAGATTCCAGGACTGGTGGAGGCTTCTACCAATTTGGCCAAAGTAACCCTGATGGACGGCCAACTAAACATCGGATCGCTCCAACGCAGCTCCGTAGAATCCAGCAAAGCAGATGTGGCCGCAGCATTCCGCGCGCCCTTCGATTTGATTGGTGCCAAAGTGCAAACCGGAAGCGAGTACCCCGGTTGGAAACCAAACCCCAGCTCTAAAATCGTGCAAAAAATGGCAGATATCTATCAGAAAAAGTTCGGCCATCCACCTGTAATCGAGGCCTGCCATGCGGGTCTGGAATGCGGCATCATTGG
>JALHPW010000532.1 GCA_022842255.1 Saprospiraceae bacterium
GGCATCTCCGGCACGGTGGCAGTGGTCTTTTCTATGCCCGGTTTAGGCCTGCTGCTCATGGCCCAAATCGCTGCTAGGCAAACGATGAGCACGATAAAGTCGGTTATGACGATACGCCTGGCTGTGAGCATAAGAGGGGGGACTCAGGGGGGGTAAATGTAGGTAGAAGGGTTTGTGTGGAGGTAGTGTTTGGGGGGAATAAATGTCCAAACTGCCTGCCGACAGTCAAGTATCAAATTAGGAATTTACAATATTCCATTACCCAGCCTATCAAAATAGGCTAGGTAACTAAAACAGTTATTACTTTATCTTTGGACACTTTTGGGTGGACAATTACCTCAACCCCTCCCAACCAACCAATCCCGAAACACCTGCTCCACCCTTGCCCCGTTCCATTCTGCCTCGACGTTTTCGAGGTTTAGTATTTCGCGGAAAAGCGCATTTTGGGCATCGTCTTCCCGCAAGGCCACATGGTATGGGGTATTGCTAAAGGTTACCATCGAATAGACTGGCAAAAATTCCTGTGGGAATTTGGCGTGCAGGTCGGCAGCTATTTTTTTGCGCAGCAAAAACTTGGGGTCGGCCACCAAATCCCTCATTTCCACAAAATTGCGTTGGGCGAGTTCGGCAATTGCGTTGCCATCTTTTACCCTGGATTGGGAAAAGGCTGGGATGACCTTCGACCAGTCGCCGCCCATTTCATCCAGCATAGCATCCAAAATGGTGCAATCCTCAAACCCGGCGTTCATGCCCTGCCCGTAAAAAGGTACAATGGCGTGGGCCGCATCCCCGAGCAAAAGAATCCTTCCCTGCCATTGCCAAGGGGAACAGTTCACGGTGACCAATGAAGCGGTTGGATTTGCCCAAAAATCGTGCAACAAAGTGGGCATCAACGGGATAGCATCCGGGAAATATTGTTGGAAAAAACCAAGCACATCTGCATCGGTTTTCAATTTTTCAAACGACACCTCTCCCTCAAAGGGCAAAAATAAGGTGCAGGTAAAACTCCCATCCGCATTGGGCAATGCAATCACCATGTGGTTGCCACGCGGCCAAATGTGCAAAGCGCTGGGATCCATGCGATGACTCCCGTCTTCGTTGGGCGGAATATTCAATTCCTTGTAACCATGGTCGAGGTAAAACTGCCGGTAATTGAAACGGTCGGTGCGTTGCAAAACATGGCGCACAGCCGAAAAGGCCCCATCGGCGGCAAAAATGAGCGGGGCATCGATGGTTTTCATCACCTTGGTTTTCAAGTCCTCAAAGGTGATGGTCGGGTGGTTCAAATCCACGTCCGCACAACGGTGGTCGAAGAAAAATTCAACATTGGGGAAACTGTCCGCAATGTTCAACAACTCGAGGTTGAGCCCTCCACGCGACACAGAATATATCGCCTCGCCCTCCTTCCCGTAGGGTTGAAACGCCAAGTCGCCCGCAATGCTATGCATCATGCGGCCGGGCATTGCGATGGCCACTTTTTCGATTTTTTCGCGGATGCCGGCTTGCTCGATGGCTTTCCAGCCGCGTTCGCTCATGGCGAGGTTGATGCTTTTGCCCCCGGTATACCCAGCGGCCCGCATATCGCTGCGACGTTCAAAGACTTTAACATTGTATCCGCGCCGTGCCAGAAAAACTGCCCACAGGGAGCCGACCAGGCCTGCGCCAACTACGATAGCCGTTTCAGCAGACCCCGTCGATTGGAGAGAAGTTGATTCTTGTTTCATGGCGCGAAATTACCAGACGCGCCTCAAAAACGCACATAAATCCAACATCAATTATCCGTCCCAAAAAGTGGTGTCCACCCAATAGCGCTTTGGGTTGTCTGGATCGATCAAGACGCGAATCAAAGTGCCGGGAGTCAGGGATGCTGGGGGCTCTTTAGCCGTTTTTTCAGATTCAAATTGGTGCAAAATCTTGGTGTAAGGATCTGTCCACTCACATTGCAAGGCATAAAACCGACGCTTGTTGTACGACTCCTTTATCTGGGTGAAATGTGCTTGAACCTCATATCCCTTTTCCTGCAACCATTTGTAAAGCCGCCTTTTCTTTTCCAGCCAATACAACCCGCCAAAACCAACGCCTCCGTGCGTGAGCAGAAAAATTAGCGGGAACCAACCCTCCCAGCCCTCCCCTTCCAGGGTGGCATCTTTGGGGTTCTTAGGGTCGTAATAGATCACCACTTCTTGCCCTAATGTATATGGGTCTATGTTGGTGTAAAAGGCGGAGTGGTACTCCAGGGCATTGCCCCATTCGTCCTCAAACCCAACCACCGGGGCTACGGTATTCTTCGACCAATTCAGGTCAATCACGGTGCCTGTAGTCTTTATGCCTTCGTTGACCAAGCGATACCTGGAGTACAACATGCTAAAGCCTATCACACCGCAGAGGAGTCCGGCCATCGCAAAAATGCCAAAGAAGGGATAAAGGCAGCCTTGCTGTTTCATATTTTAGAATGAAATGATAGGGGGTAGGGGGATAGGGTGATAAATTGATGGAGTGATTGGGCGACACACTTCATCACCCAATCACTCCATCACTTTATCACCCAATCATTTCATTACTCCATCCTTTCTAGGGCTTCAGCACTACCAGACGTTTCGTACCTACGGCAACGCCTTGCTTGTCCACAAGGCTGTAGATATAGGTACCTTTTTTGAAATCATCTAGCTCTACCCGAAACGAGGAGGTTCCGGAAAGGGTATAGTTCTTTTTCCAGATGCACTTGCCGATGATGTTAAAGATTTTGAGCGTGTATTCGCCCGGAGCAAGGTTGGTGTAATCAAAACGCACCCACTCCACCGCGGGATTGGGAAACGCCTGAATACCACCAGAATACAGGGAGGTTGGCTCGACTGCGGGCGTGGTTTCGATGTTTTTGAACCGAATTGATTCCACGGAAGAGATATCGTTGCTCATCGTGGCAACCGCAATTTCTTCCTTTTCTACATCATTGATAAAACGATAGGTAATGGTTGTATCGGTTCCAATAAACCCGCCAAGGCCACCACCTCCACCGCCGCCGCCAATAATGGTGCTGAGGTCTACCCAATTGCCAAATCCCGGGAAAAGTAACACATACACATCTATACTCGTTGTGGTATAATCGGTACGTTTTTGGCGCAACACAGGGTAAGTGCCTCCTGGAATTTGACAGGTGCCATATCCATCCACCACGTTTGTCCGATTGGTCGTGATGCGCACCCGCATAGAGTCGATATTGACCGGCAACCCCGAAAAAATACTGTCCAAAGGTGGCTGGTCCGTTGGATAAGTAAGGCTCAGGTTCGTAGATTGACTGTTGATGTCAAAGAAATTCATAGGCGCGTAACGCTCCGCAAATGGCGGGGCAAAAATTGCCAAGACATTCAAGCCAAGACCGGATGGGTCGCCACCAGCATAACCCAATACTTCAAATTTCGTATTGGTTATATTAAAGTAGGTCTCCCCCTGTTGGTTAACCAGGAGCTCTGCCCCAGGAAAATCGGCCGATTGGTTACCCGCCGAAGCAGGACGATAAACGACCGACAGGTTTTCATCCTTTTGAAGGGTGCTAAAATCCCAGTTTTGGTTACCCCCTGGAGGTGTAGCCGGGTTTAAGCCCAAGGGGCTATTGTCCACCGCATATACCAACGAATCACCACTGGCAGGGAATGTCGCGTTGGTGACCGTGATTTGTGCAAAAAGGGAGAGGTAGAGGGCGGAGAGTACAGAGGCAAGTAACATTCTTTTCATCGGACGTTAGATGTTGAAAAACAGGTTGTTAGAGATGAGCGAGCGGGGTCGCTTTTCAAAATGAACGAAGATTAAATACTAGGCTTCAAAGGTACGCTGCTTTTTTTGTGAAAAAAGGGTTGGCAATGGAAATGGCGCAAGAACGTCAAGAATTGGCTAGATTGGAATTGCCAACCGATTCTTTTTTTGGAGATCGGAAGAGCA
>JALHPW010000533.1 GCA_022842255.1 Saprospiraceae bacterium
CAAGGGCTAAAGCCCTGACTTACCTTTGTTCCTTTTCAATCCCCGGCCTGAAGACCGGGGCAATTTTACCACCACTGTACAATATGAGGATAGTCAGGTCATTTAAAATGGTTGATAGGGTTTATGGGGTTGATAGGGTTGATAGGGTTGATAGGGTTTATGGGGTTTCTCTTTTGCACTCGAATAGGGATTGTTCCTGATATTTTCCAGAACTTCCATCAACCGCATCAACCCTATAAACTCCTATCAACCTTTTTTATTCAACCTCGGCAAAAGCCACATAGACAGGAATCCTGCCACAAAATTGTAGAAAATCTGAACCGCAAAAAAGGCGATGTTTGCATAGGAAAAACCATCACTCCCACTGATTCCGTACAAGGCCAAACCGGCGATACACAAGGCGTGAAAAGTGCCCATACCACCGGGCGAAGGGATTACAAAACCCAATGTACCAAACACAAATACCATCAGCGCGGCACTCATGCCCAAATCCGCAGTAGGCGGGAAAGCCTTGAGGTTGAGCCAGCATTGCAGGTAAAACATGACCCAAATGCCCACGGAATAGAACAGAAACAAGCCCGGGTTTTTCAACTTAAAAACACTGCGCAGCCCATCGGCAAAACCTTTCAGCAAGCCTCCAATTTTTTGGAAAAGTGGGATTTGTGCGAGTTTTTTTCGAAAAACATAGACTAAAACAGCGCCCAACACACTCAATATCAGCAGTGCTTGCACCCAGGAATTTTGGAAAAAGCCGCCCCCGCTACCATCCGCTTTCCGTTGCGAAATAAACGCCCAGAGGGTATCTCCTTCCAACAAAAACGCCAGGCCAACCACCCCGCCCAAACAAAGGAAATCCACCAAACGGTCGATGACGAGCGTGCCCATCACTTTCTCCATCGGGATTTTTTCGTAGCGCGCCAGGGAGCCCGCACGTACCACCTCACCCATACGCGGCAAAAAGAGGTTGGCAAAATATCCAAGCAAAATGGTGAACAAGGAATTGGCAAAACGCACCCGGTATCCCATCGGCTCCAACAACATTTGCCAACGCCAGGCCCGGAAAAAGTTGCTCACGGTGAACGCCAGTAAAACAGCCAAAATCCACCACAGGTTCACGGTGGAAAAATCGTGTAAAAGCTTGTCCGCCAAACTGCATTGATCCGCCGGGGTTCCATCCAGTCGACATTGTTCCTGATATGCCGTGTTCTGACTGCTGAACACCCAGGCCATGATGCTGAGTCCGATACCGAGGAACAGCAGGAATTGGAGTATTTTTTTAACCATTTAAAAAGCGTCTATCGCGGCGCGAAGGTCGGGAAATATGCCGGAATGCATGGGGTATAGCATGGTTTATCTGGCAATTTTGGAAATCAAGACCGAATTACAATTCAATCGCCAAAAGTACTTGGAGAAATTAATGTGTGTGAATAAACCCAAAATGCGAATCGGCTCGTAGATGCTAAAGGCGAACGCAGTTCGCCTTTTCTTTTTCATTTTTACAAACATAACTAATCATGACCACTTTCACGAAACGAAGCATGTCTTCGGCCGCTCTGTTGGTGTTGCTTTGGGTGTGCGGTACGGCGTTGTTCGCCTCCAGCCACCGGGAAGCACCGCTCATCGCCAATGATCCCTTGGCAGACAATACGGACCTGTATGCTTTCCGTAGTCCAGACGACCCAAACACCGTAACGATTATTGCGAATTACATCCCCGGCGAATTCGCTTTTGGAGGGCCAAACTACTACACGTTTGGCGAGAACATCCGCTATGAAATCCACATCGACAATGATGCTGGCACTCCTGGCGACGAAATCGTGTACCGTTTCACGTTCACGCGCGTCAACCAAGACCCCAGTACTTTTTTCAACATCCGGCTCGGGATGGAGAACTTGAAAACGACCTACACCCTCGAGCGCAGCCTGGATGGCGGAACAACGTTTACAGCCATCGTCACCAACGGAAAAGTGCCGCCGCCGAATATTGGCCCACGTTCGATTGAATCAGGTGCTGGCCTCAATACCACCTATGAAGCGCTGATTACCGCCTCCATCATGACGGCAAGCAGCGGGGAAAAGGTCTACTGTGGACCAGCCGACGACCCCTTCTTTGTGGACCTTGGAGGTGTTTTTGACTTGGGCGATATGCCTCGTCAAGATGGCCAATCCCGGGATGGACTTGCGTTTTTTAACGTACATTCCATCGCAATCCAGGTGCCCATCGCTACGCTGCGCAAAGCAGGTGCACCAGGCACTCCGGCCAATATCCTGGATGGCAATTACACCATCGGGGTTTGGGCATCCGCCAGCCGCCAAGCTACCCGTACCCTCCAGCCAAACGGTGCAGCGCCTAACGATGCCGGTGCATGGATTCAGGTTTCTAGGATTGGAATGCCGCTTACGAATGAAGTGGTCATCCCTATTGGCGACAAAGACTACTGGAATCGACTGACGCCTTACGACGAGATTTCCGAAGGCACCTTGGACGAGTATTTCTACAACCCAGAATTGGCCCTTTACATGGACGATGACTTGTTTGGGGGAGCCGTTCCAGCATTTGCCCCCCTTCGCATTCAGCGCAACGCACTTCAAGGTTTTGACTTTGGAAACGGAAAAGATGGATTGTTCGGGCTGAAAGGTTCGCCAGCCGTAGCCGGAACGGCCTTGGATGATGCCATTTTTGGAACGCTTTTGTTGCCTGGCGCTGGCAAACCTCGTTCTGTGGACCTTTGGCCTATATTCCACACAGGGGTGCCCAACTTACCACCTTATCAATTGGCAACAGGCAAAAACGGCAACCCGCTCGCAGCTGGCAAACCGTTCATCAATAATTTCTTGCCCAACGGTGGCGATATGCTGCGCCTCAATATGGCCGTGCCTGTAACAAGCCGCACCGACCCTAAATTCAGTCCTCTGGGCATTGTACAAGCAGCAGTGCTTGGTTTGACCGACCCTGCCTACAATGGGAACACGAACATTCAATTCATCCCGAATATGGACGGCTTTCCAAACGGGCGTCGATTGGAGGATGATGTGACGCTCATCGAATTACAAGCCGTAGCAGGGGTCGCCTTAGCCGCCATCGGACTTTGGTACGACGACTACACGGCTGGTGGAGCAAACCCTGTCACCCAAGATTTGGTGGATGTCCTGAGCTACCGCACAGGTGTCAACAACAACGACAAACATTTCAAAACCAGTTTCCCTTATGTGGCTACTCCGTGGAGAGGGACTGAAGTGGGGCAATAAAAGCCAAAGCCACCAACACTAACTATCCATCACAAAAAAATTCAATCCATGAATCTTTCCATAAATAAAGTCCTGCTGGCTGCATCTATCTGGATGATTGCCCTCACGACCAGTCTGGCTTCCAGCCACCGCGAGGCCCCGCTCATCGCCGACGACCCGCTCGCCGACAACGTGGACCTCTATGCTTTTCGCAGTCCCGACAATCCCAACTTAATCACGCTCATCGCTACCTATATTCCACTGCAACTTCCACATGGCGGACCGAATTACAATTTCTTCGGGGAAAACGTGCGTTATGAAATCCACGTAGACAACGACGCTTCGATTCCTGGTGACGAAATCACTTACCGATTTACGTTCACCCATGTCAACGAAGACCCGAGTACGTTTTTCAATATCCGCTTAGGCAAGCAAAACCTCAAGACAACGTACAAACTTGAACGCAGTATCAATGGTGGCATTTCTTTTCAAACCATCGTCGAGAACGGCGTGGTGCCACCGCCGAATATCGGCCCACGCTCCATCGAGTCAGCAGCAGGACTGAACACGACCTATGCCAGTTTGATGGCCAACGCCGTTTTGACCGCCACCAGCGGTGAAAAGGTTTTTTGTGGCTCTTCAGACGACCCGTTCTTTGTAGATCTGGGCGGTATTTTTGACCTCGGTGATGCTCCCCGGCAAAAC
>JALHPW010000534.1 GCA_022842255.1 Saprospiraceae bacterium
TTTTTGACCGCTGGGGCAATCTTTGCTACGCTTCCAATGCAGGGGAAAACCCACGTTGGGACGGCATTTGGAAAGGCAAAAACCTTCCTTCCGGGGTGTTTTTCTGGCAAATTAGCCTGCTCAGTGTGGAAGGGCAGGAGGAGTTCTTGTCGGGCGACCTATTACTTTTGCGTTGAAGCTTTTTCCTTCAAAAGGATCCAGCCGTAGGAGGAAGTGAGCCGCTTTTGATTGTCTTGTATTTCCATACCTGCACTTTCTACCACCCATTTGATGGTGCCTTTTTTCCCGACAAACTGAAAGGACCTGGATTCTATGGGCAAATTGACGTAGGAATAAGCATCCCCTGGTTTGTGTTCTTTGCTCCAGGTATAAAGCGCGGTGCCAATACTGAAGGTTTCAACAAGGGAACTAGCCCCATCCTTTACTTGCCACCATTCAATTTGCGTCCCGTCTGTGGAAAGTACAAATTGATTGCCGGGCTCCGTTTCTTTTACATTGTCCACGGTTTCAAGAATCGCAGGGTAGGCCATGTCAAAACCTCGAACCTCCATGGGTTCCCGGTTGCTGCTGGCTTGGATACTGATGGTCGCGCGGCCGCCTGCCTGATTGGATTCGATTTTCAACCAGTTCATGATTCCGCCACTGTCGTCTCGCAAGCTGTCCAGGTGCAAGGGAAGCAGGTCGGACAGGCTGTTGCGTTGGGCCAGATAATACAAGGTCGAACTGACTTGTTCGCGTTCTGGTTCGGTGAGTGGAGCGGTGCCCGGTTTCATTTTTCCGGCTTCAAAACGCCCGTTTCGTTCCAGAATTCCAGTCAAAATCCCTTTTTGGCTTCGTTCTGAAACCGAAAAGGCGCTAAGGGGGCCGAATGCCCAGACGAGCGCGAACAAGCCCAAAGAAATTGGAATGAACTTGATGTTGTCGTTTTTGGATATCAAAAAATATAAACAGGCTACTGCCAGCCAAACGCCCAACTGCGCCACCAAAAACCGCTCCTCCGTGACCCCATAATCGCCGATTCGTTTGCCAATGGCGATAAAAAGTAAGGCGGTGAGGGGTAAAAGTACCCACCAAAACCATTTTTTAAAACCTTTGACCAGGAGACTGCCGTCTTCTTCCGCCAAATAGAAGTTCAGCAGGTAAGTGAAAATGCCTGCCACCGAAAAACCCAACACCAAGGAACTGATCCAGCCTTTTGGAAGCGACCATTCAAGTCCGACTTTTGCACCGTAGGCGTATAAAATCACAAAATACAGGAGCACGATGGGGATGAGGATGTACTTGCAGAGGTTGCGGAACACCCAGCTGTAGGCATTGCCTTCGGTAGATTCTGAGCTGTATTTTTGTGGAAAATGGTAGAGAAAATAGCTCGTGTTGAAGACACCTGCCAGCAGTATGAAGAGTTTGCCGTAAATTTTGTCAGGCCATTCAAGATCAAACAGCATTTCTACGGCTAAAACCGCCAAGGCCAACCCGGCGTATAGAATGAGTGTGAATGCGGCGCCGACCACGAAGTTGGCAAACAGTTGTCGGTTGTATTCCCAAAAATCGCGCACCGAACGCGTATTCAAAAATGGCGCTACCGCCACGGCCAAGTGCAGCACCAATTGCAAAGCCATGTATTGAGGCACAATCTGTTGGTCGAAGTTTTCGGCTTTCGGATCCAGCCAGTACCAGCAGCCTACCAAAGCGCCAAAGCCCAGACCCTGAAGCATCCAGGCCCAACTTGTGCTCCAAGTCTTTGATTCCGAATATACGACAAGCGCTGTCAGCAACGGCAACCCAAGTTGGCAGGTGATCCAATTGCGTGCGTAAAATTGCTCGTTGTCAATTCCCGCAGTATCCACCAACGCTAAACAGGCGATGGTTCCCAACAGCGTACAAAGCATCGTACCAGGAAAACGCTTGCAAACTTGAACAAAGGCAGAGGCCAAAAAACCTGGACTTGGTATTCTCATGGTAGTAGGTGGTGGTGGATGCAGGAAGTGATGAAGTGATGGGGTGATAAAGTGATAAAGCGATGAAGTGATGAAGCGATAATATGATGGCGCGGTTATCACGTCATCGCTTCATCATTTCATCACTCCATAATAAAGGCCGAAAGAAACAAACTTCCCGTAAGTTCTCTGAATTTCCGACAACAGAAGTCGTGTTGGGTGAACAAGAACTTGGCTACTTTTGCGCTTCCAAATTCAATTTTATGCGCTACCTCGTTTTTTTGATTGTATGCTGTTTGCCGTCCTTAGTCAAAGCTCAAGCTCCCACACCTGGCTTTCCAGAATCCTGGTCCGGAGATTGGAAGGGCAACCTAGAGATTTTCAACGCAAAGGGTAAAGTCCAGGCTGTTGAAATGACGATAGAAATCCACAAAATAGACACCTCAAAAGAGGGGCGATACACTTTCGGGCTCATTTATGGTTCCAAAGCTCAAGATTGGAGGCCTTATGAAATCGTGCCCGTTTCACCGGAAAAAGGCATTTGGAAGGTGGACGAAAAAAACTCCATCGTCATGGAAAGTTACCTTTACGGACCCAAGTTATTGTGCTGGTTTACGGTGCAAGACAGCCGTGTGCTGTGTACCTATGAGAAAACTGGCGACAACACGATGGTTTTTGAGGTGATTTCTGGCATGGAAAGTGCCGTAAGTACCACGGGCAATACCACACAAGGCGAAGAATTTATCCCTGAGGTAAAAACCTTTCCTTGCTCTGTGTTTCAACGGGCCGTTTTAACCCGTCAATAATCAATCTTTTTTCCTCCCCTTCGCGTAAGTAAAAGCGGCGTTTTATATGCCTCCAAATGTGAAGACCTATGTTCCAAAACTCGATTTTTACCTTTATCCTGCTGTTTGCGGCTGTCACGGTATTTGCCCAACCGGGCCACTCCATCTATCGGGATACCTTTTGCGACAACCAAACCATATTGGTCGTTTCCCAGTTTTTTGATGCAAGCAACCCCAGCGGCAGCGTCACCTTGCCAGGTGCTGCGGTTGGGGGACTAGACAGCATCATCCATGTCGATTTGACCTTTAATTCTGCCATGGAATTCACCTTGGACGAAACGCGGTGCGAAGGCGACACGGTTTGGGTAAACGGTACCGCATACCATGCAGGCTTTTTCATTGGAGATGAGTTTATTGAAGGTGGGTCGGTAAACGGCTGCGATAGCATCATCCATGTCAATTTGAAATTTAGGCAGGTAGTCTATGATTTTCAACAAGATATATGTGAAGGCGATTCTATTGTGATCAATGGGCGCGTTTATACCGCTTTTGATAACGAGGGGGTCGAAGTGATTTCCAATGGTGTGTGTGATAGCATCCTTCAAATAAAACTCAACCCAATTCCAATCCCGTTCAGTGTGTTCAACGATACCCTTTGCCCAGGAGGTTCGGTCGTAATCAATGGCATTCGGTACGATGAAAACAACCGCGTCGGATACGAACTGCTGCCCAATGCGGGCAGCAATGGTTGTGATTCCCTGGTGCAGGTAAGCATTTCCTTTCGAGAGCTTTGGGTGTATCTCGGCGAAGACACCGAAATCATCAAAGGCGATGAAATTTGCATTCAGGAACAATTTGGCATGAATCCGGTAAGCTTAAGCTGGTCGCCCACGCCGCCTTGCCCGGATTCAACTTGTCTAAGCCAATGTATCGTACCGCTCCAAACCGTATCCTTTTCCATCACCGCGGTTGATTCAACGGGTTGCGTGTTGACCGACGACATCCGGATCCGGGTTTCCAATAAAAATAGAGTGTATGCGCCAACGGTGTTCAACCCGGATGCCAATTTCCCCAATAACCGCTTCTTCCTTGGGGCCGACAACGGGGTTCAATCCATTCGCCGACTTTTTATTGCCGACCGTTGGGGCGAATTGTTGTTCGATGTAAAGGATATCCCCCCGGATTACCCGGATGCGGGTTGGGATGGTT
>JALHPW010000535.1 GCA_022842255.1 Saprospiraceae bacterium
CTCAAGAACCCGGACAGAAAAGCATCCCCTGAACCAATGGTGTCTTGGACCTTGACAGATACGCCCGAGACGCTGGAATACCCCTCTTTGCTCAAACAAGCCGCACCATGCTCCCCTTTGGTCACAATAATACGGTCGAAGCCAAATTTCTTTTGCAAGGCTTCCATTTGCTCCGATTCTGTGCCCTCCATGCCATACCAACGGGCCAGAATATCAAGTTCAATGTCATTTACCTTTACGATATTGGCCTTGGGCAACAGTTTTTCAAGCAACTCCCTTGTATAAAAAGGTTCGCGCAAGTTCACATCGAATACCCGCAAAGGAGCCTGCTCAATCAGTGCAAGCAATGTTTTTTGAGAATTTTCCGACCGACAGGAGAGGCTTCCGAACACCATCGCATGGGCTTCGCTCACAGTTTTGAGCATCGTCTCCGTAAGTTCGATGTGATCCCAAGCGGCTGGCTGAACAATTTCGTAACTTGGAATGCCTTTTTCATCCAACCGTACATTGACGATTCCGGTGGGATAGTGATGGTCTGTTTGTACCAAATCCGTAGACACGCCCTTACTTTGTAAAAACGCCAACAACTCCTTTCCCAAATCGTCCGCCCCTACCCGGCTAATCATCCTGGACTGCATTCCCAGGTTGTTGGTTTGGTAGGCTACATTCATGGGCGCCCCCCCGGCAATTTTCCCGCTGGGTAGCAAGTCCCATAAAACCTCGCCGAAACAGATGACGATAGGATTTTTCATGCTTTTCTTTTGTTTTGAATATGATGCGCTAAGAATTTCTCGGCAAACATAGATTATTTGTTTTGTGTGAAGCACACGAAATATGCGCTTGGTTCACAAAACAAAAACCCGGCATCCACCTAGAGCGAATACCGGGACTGGAAATCCAAGTTGGTTTAAAATCAAGCGTCGTGCAGCACCAAAATAGGTACACTGGTATGATGCGCTAATGACCTGGATACACTTTTGGCAAACAGATTATGAAGCAGAGAATGTTCGTGCGCTACGGCCACCAGCCCGTTGCAATCGGTAGCTTCCAAGAAATTATGGATGGCTCGCACCACGTTTTTATCGTGCAAATAGTGGAAATTATGCGGTATTGTACCCAGTTTCTCACTCAAAGCGATTTCATGCCGCTTGTCTGGATGCTTATCGGGATCGGCCAATACATGGACAATATTAAGCCCCGTATGCTGCAAGTTGAGCATTTCGCGCATCACCTGCATCGATGATTGGCTCACAGAAAGTTTAAAATCCGTGGCAAAGGCAAATCGTGCCGTATTGCGGAAAACGGCCTTCTGAGGCACCACAAATACGGGTGTTTTGCTGCTGGAAATCACCCCACCCGCAATGCTCCCAAGCAACACACCGCGCAACCCGGTAGCCCCGGTTGTACCCATGACGATAAGAGATGCACCTAATTCCGTAGCGGTTTGGGCAATGGTACTGACCGGAAAACCAATCCTGCACTCCAAGTGCACGGCTACATCCTTCAGGTGTGGGCTCCGGGTAAATTTTTTGGCCCAGGACTTCATACCGTCCAGGCGCTCCTGAACATAATTGTCCACAAAAAACGCATCGTACATATTGTTGTCCACCCCTTCATTTGGATACACCACATACAATACCGTAATAGACTGCCCTGTACGCTGTGCGATTTCGAGGGCATACATCATGGCGTTGTTCGCGCATTTTGAAAAATCGGTTGGAACAAGAATGGTTTTCATAATTGTATGTTGTATGAAAATGTTTAGGTTGGATGGTTGACGAGGTGATAGGTGTGAGGTTGAAGGTTTAGGGACGAGCAAGTACTAAACCCTCAACTCTAAACCCTAAACCGTCCCTAATCCTGATCTCGGTAATCCAGTGGATCAACGAATTCCTGATGGATATTTTCGCTGGCAGCTGCCTTGGCTTGTTGTTCTGCCAAGGTGAGGTTGTCCGTCACCGAAGTTTCCAACCAGGTCCTGCCCGATTTGCGGAATACCTGCATGTGCAAACCAAAATCGGCTTCCATAATCTGCTCAAATTGGGAAACCACCAGACTCGGCTCGACCGTTACACTACCAGATTTTATTTGGGGCGCCAACTGGCTGAGCAGCATGTCTGGCTGTTGCACCAAAAACTTGGCGGCACTGCCTTTTTGAACACCATGTGGTTTGCTAAAAAAAACGATTTTCAAACCTGGAAACGCTTCCGAGAACTCGGATTGTAAAGTACCAATCGTCTTTTCTGGAGAAATCTGAAGTTGCATGACCTAGAAGATTTTGTTGATACAAAGTTGGGTTAGACGCAAGGGAGAAAGTCATGACAAGCGTCACCCCCCACAATGATCCCATACCCCTGACCAGCATCACCCTACCCCCTGACCATGGTCAGCATTGACCTGTGGCATGAGCCGGATTTTTGCCCCTATAAATTTCGCTCACCATGTCTGTTTCATCTGTACTGCTCCAACCAAAAAACCCTGCGGTAGACGCACTCACTTGCTTCCACTGTCACGATATATGCCCAGACGACCGCTTGCACATAGGCGACAAGCACTTTTGCTGCCAGGGCTGTCAAATGGTGTACGAAATTTTGAACACCCATAACCTGTGCGAGTTTTACGAATTTGACAAAAATGCAGGACAAAGCCTTAAAAATCAAAGGTTTGCAAAAAATTACGCCTACTTGGACGACCCAGAGGTTCGGGAAAAACTATTGGAATTTGAGAATGGCACAACAGCACAAGTGACGTTCTACCTCCCTCAAATGCACTGTGTCTCTTGCATCTGGCTCCTGGAAAACTTGTACAAACTGGATGCCGGGGTAACCCATGCACGGGTGAATTTCCTGAAAAAAACCACCACCATCCAGTTCAACTCCGAACAAACATCTCTTAGAAAACTCGCCACCCTGCTGGCCTCCATCGGATACGCGCCCGACATCAATTTAGGGGACGTGGATGGACAAAAAAAACCGGCCATGAGCCGCCGCCTGGCGTATCAACTGGCTGTGGCGGGTTTTGCGTTTGGGAACGTCATGTTGTTCAGCTTCCCCGAATACGTGGGCATGAGCCGCGAAACAGACCCTTGGTTCTCCAACGTGTTCGGATACCTAAGTATTTTAATCTCCTTGCCCGTTTTGTTGTTCAGCGAACGGGATTATTTCATTTCAGCTTGGCAAGGTTTGCGTAATCGTCAGTTGAATATTGACGTGCCGCTTTGTCTTGCCTTCATTTCCTTGTTTGGCCGAAGCGTTTATGAAATCCTCTCACATACGGGTGCTGGGTACCTGGATTCTTTCGCGGGACTGACCTTTTTGATGTTGATCGGGAAATGGTTTCAGCAACACGTCTGGCACCAGCTTTCATTTGAACGGGATTACAAATCCTATTTCCCGGTGGCGGCAACGGTGCGCAATGGCGAGGAAGAAACTTCGGTTCCCGTCAGTCGTTTGGTGCCCGGCGATATTATTTTGGTGCGTAGCCAAGAGGTTATACCTGCGGATGGCATCTTGCTAAAAGGTTCAGCTCGAGTAGATTACAGCTTTGTAACGGGCGAATCCGACCCCGTATTGGTCCAGAATGGCGAGCGGATATTTGCCGGTGGCAAACAAATCGGCGAAAGCATCGAGATTGCCCTCACCCGCCGTGTTGCTCAAAGCCATTTGACCAAACTTTGGAACAACGAAGCGTTCAAGACCAACGCCAAAGGCCAGGTAACCAAACTGGCCGATGCTGCGGGACGATACTTCACCTACCTGATTTTGGCCTTTGGGGGCGGAGCCGTTGTCTATTGGTGGCTCATTCGGGGCGACATGCACACCGCCATCAACGCTTTCACTGCGGTGATGATCGTGGCTTGTCCTTGCAACGTAGCCCTAGCCATTCCTTTTACGTTGGGCAACATCCTCCGCATCCTGGGGCGCAATCGTT
>JALHPW010000536.1 GCA_022842255.1 Saprospiraceae bacterium
CGGAACCGAGGCCGAACTACTGAGCGCAAGAGATTTTTTTTTCAAAAGACGGTATTTGTTGCGCATAAAAGAAAATCTCTCTAAGTTTGCACCCGCAAATTGAAAGCGATGGTTGATGGAAGGGTTGGCAAAGTGCCAAATTCATGCCTACAACCTCCGATAACCCAAAAAAAGAGACGCGGGAATGGCGGAATGGTAGACGCGCTGGTCTCAAACACCTGTGACTTCACGGTCGTGCGAGTTCGAGTCTCGCTTCCCGCACTAAAGCGCTCTGGAGCAATCCAGGGCGCTTTTCTTTTTTGTTTCTGTCCGTTTTCCCCGCCACAATCAAAAAATCTGTTGCGCGGTATTCTATTACCCCTTACTTTTGCGCCGTCCCTCATTTCAAAAGATAGTCTCTCCACTATACTAAGTTTTTCAAAACGAAGTTTTTACGCCCGTTTTGTCACAACTCAGTACGCTCCGCTATGTCTCGCGGTTCGACCTTCAATGTATTAAAACCATTATTTCAAAAACCGGGCAATGGTGCACGCAGATTCGACCCTCCCTTTGGAGATGTTCACAACGCATCGCACCTCGTTTCCAAGCATCCTTGCCCAAAACCATGCTGATTATGAACACGAAACTTCGTGCAGGGTGGTTGGCAGTAGTGTTGCTAAGCACTGCCAGCTGGCTTTCCGCCCAACAATCAACGGTTAAAGAGTTACTCACCCGTGCCGATCGGCAGTTTGACCTTTACTCCTACAACCTGGCCATCCAAACCTACGAGCAGGTGCTCAAGGAAGAAAAGAGCAATGCACACGCCTTGGCACGTATTGGCGACTGCAACTACCAACTAAACCGCCCTGAAAAAGCGATTGAATGGTATCAAAAAGCGCAGAACACCTACAACATGGAAGCCGACGTACCGCTCCGCCTGGGCAAGGCCCTAATGCAGACTGGTGATTACGACGGCGCCAAGGACCAGTTCTTGCTCTATGCCGAAACCGATGAAAAAGTAGGGCGCCATTTTGCCAATGTGGCCGACTACGCCATCAAAAACGCAAAAAAAGAAGGGCAATGGCAGGTGAAAAACGAAGCCATCAATACCAGCGCGGCAGACTATGGCGCTTCTTTTTACTATACCCGGGTCGCATTCAACTCCGCCCGCACCGATATCATCCCCAAAGGAAAACCTGCCGCCGATGCACAGGGCGGCAACACCAACTACCTGTTTGTAAGCCAGCGCAATCCCGAGAGCGATTTGTTACAAAAACCCTCGTTCCTGCGCGCTGACATTCAGAACAACCGCAACGAGGGCCCTGTGAGCTTTTCTTCCAATGGCCGTCGTGTTGCATTTTCCCGCAATAAATTTATCAGCGGTACACGGCAGATTGCCGAAACGGGCATGAACATGAGCATCTACATCGCAGATGTGGAGGATGGCAACTGGAAAAACGTAAAAGCATTCCCGTTCAACGGTTCCAACTACGCAACCGGTTTCCCATGCCTCTCCCCTGATGGGAACAAACTCATTTTTGCTTCCACCCAACCTGGTGGCTTCGGCGGATGGGACATCTACGTGTCCAATTTGACCTCCAACGGCTGGAGTGAACCCCGCAACCTGGGCACCCCGCTCAACACCCCGGGAAATGAGGTAACCCCGTTTTTTGATGGAGAAGACCTTTATTTTTCCTCCGATTGGCACAATGGCTTTGGCGGACTCGATGTGTTCCGCGCTTCTTTGGGCCGGGAAGAAATCACCGAAGTGTTCCATCTAGGGCCTGGTGTGAACTCGCCACGCGATGATTACGGGTTCATTTTCAATGCCGACGACAACATTGGCTATATCACTAGCACCCGAAGCGGTGGACGTGGAAATGAGGACATTTGGATGCTCTCGAAAAAATGGACTGACGATGATTTTGCTGATCGTTCTGGCTCAAAAAGCACGACTTCACGGACCGACAACCAGCGTCCTTCAGAATATTACACCCCTGGCGACCTAGCCTACAACGATCAGTCTCGCAGCACGGGAACAGGTAGTGGCCGACTCCACTTGTTGGTCACCGACGAACGCGGCTTCCCGCTTTCTGATGCGGATGTAGACCTTTCGGATTGCTATGGAGGCAAAGGGATTACCGGTGGGGATGGCAAATTCTTCTTTGACGAATTGTTGCGCCCAATCGATTGCAGTGTTTCTATCCGCAAAAAAGGCTTCCGGGAAGCCACCATCGCCCTGCGCGATTTCGGCAAACAAAACATCAAAATATCGCTGGGCAATGATGTTCGGGAAGAGTTCAGAGGCTATGTGTACGATTCGCGCACACAAGCGCCAATTCGCGGGGTAGAGATACAGGTACAACTCGCAGACGGCGTGTTGGAAACCAACACCGATGATGCCGGTTATTATTCCCTAAATGTGGAACCTGGCCTTACTTACTTGATTTCGTATAACAAGTACGGCTACACAGATGCCGTTGTACGCACAACCTTCCCTTACAACAGCAACAACCGTATTGCCAATGTCTATTTAGACAAAGGGTACGATGACGGCACTGCGACTGGTACGACCAAACGGGATGGGTATGTGGAATATGATAATACAGCCAAACCTATCGGATATGACAATGGTAGCACGGCCATTACCCGGGTATATCCCCGCGAAACGGTCAAAGCAACGCCATTGGTCGACAAGTTCAACGGATATTCCATCCAATTGGCTGCTATGCCGGAAGAGCCCAGCGATGCCCGCTTGCGTTCCTACGAGCCTTTGACCAAACTTGCCAATATCTATGTCAAGTCGGAAGACAACATGAACAAGATCCGTTTGGGTATTTTCCCAACCCTTGCAGAAGCCGACGCAAACCTGAAACTCGTCTTGAAAGAGAAAGCTTACAAAGGGTCTTGGGTGGTAGAAGAACGTGGTGCGGATGAGACCTTGATTCTGGGCAGTGAAAACCTGACCCCTGTGCAGCATAACAGTGTGGCACAAGTGAGCAAGGGCGACAATTCGGCTGTTCGTTATGGCATACAGCTGGGTTCGTTTGCTTCTGGCAAATCCATTTCCATCAGCGATTATACCCGCCTCAATGGCCTGGGCAACCTATACTCTACTTCCGAAAACGGGTACACCAAGGTTCGCTTGGGTGTTTGGGGCAAATATGGCGAAGCAGAAGCCGCCAAATCAGAAGCCATCCGCCGTGGCTTCCCGGATGCCACCATTATTACGGAACGTGCGGACGACCCGAACATCAAAGACTTTTTGCTATCGGGCGCACCCGCTGCCGAAGACAAGGGTACTAAGATAAAAGGAGTAGAGGCTGCTCCGGCACCCATCGTGTACAGCACTACCCCAGCCCCCAAGTACCCCTACTACGTTCGAATCGCTGCGCTTTCAAAGCCAGAAAGTTTTGACGCCTCGCCGGTAGAGGGTATGGGTGTGATTGAAAAACGCAAAGCAGAGTTTACGCCTGGCATGACCATCATCCTGTTGGGTAGTTACCCAGACCTGGAAAGTGCCAATAAAATCGCCAACAAACTCGTGGATATGGGCTACGAAGACGCCCACGTGGTGAAGGACGAGAAAGGCAAGTTGATTCGGAAATAAACTGCGAAATGTCTTTAGAAAAAACGGTTCATCCCATGCTTTGGGGTGAACCGTTTTTCTTTTTGACCTGCTTTTAAAGCAAAAAAAGGGTCTCTCAATCGCTTGAGAGACCCCAATAATACTAGTGTTTGTGTTTGTTTTGGTTGGTAGACTTATTGTTTCACGAACTTGAGCGCCTGAACCGAGTTTCCAGTCCGGATTTCAGCCAGGTACAGCCCCGGCACCAGGTTGGAAACATTGATTCGAGCAGCATTGATTCCAGAAATAGCTTGTTGGTTGCTTTGGCTCACAACCTTGCCCGTTAAATCGCTGATGCGGAGTTCATAATCCAATGCTT
>JALHPW010000537.1 GCA_022842255.1 Saprospiraceae bacterium
CCACCACACTGGGCTTGCTGTTCAGGAAGCTGCGCGCCGGTTCGTCGGCCCACTGGTCGCGGATGTCGGCTATTTGGTGCAGGCGAACCACCCCGCCATTGGGCGTCGTTTTAACCACAATATCGCGCAGCCCGTCTGCGTAATAAAACTTATTGCGCGCCCGAACCAGTAGTTCCTCTTCCGGGCCTTTGATGGATCCTCCGGTGATGTCGAGGTTGGCGGAGCGCACCGCTTGTGTGGCTTGCTGAAAGGTGAGGCCATAAGCGCGCAGGTCGCTTTCGCGAAAAGCAATTTCGATTTCTTCATCGGGAAAACCGCTGATGTTGACTTTGGAAATGCCTTCAATGGCGCGCAATTCGTCTTCCACCTGGCGGCCATAACGCTTCAGCGTTTGCAAATCAACTTCCCCGCTAAGGGCAAAACTGATGGCAAATCCCAGGTTTTCTATTTTGAAAATCACAGCAGGTTCCATCCCCGCCGGAAAAGAATTGATGCGGTCAACAGCGTTTTTCACATCCTGAAGCACCAAATCCGGATTGTAGCCTTTGAAGGCCTCCACCGTTACTGTGCCGCTGTTTTCCCGCGACACCGAGGTGAATCGCTCCACGCCGGTCAGGCCTTTCAGGTTTTCTTCTATCTTCGCAATCACGCCCTCCTCCACTTCTTCCGGCGAAGCGCCAGGATAAACAATCTGAATGGAAATGATCCGGCTTTCTACTTCCGGAAAAAAGGTGGATTTGATGCTGCCTAATGAAAACCACCCCATAATAAGGATGGCAAACATGAGCAAGTTGGCGGCAACCGGGTATTTTATGAAATAGAGTACGATGCCTCTCATGAGTTGTAGGTGTTTGTTATGAGCTCAGTTGCTTGGTGTTGAATGCCAAAAAATCACTTTTCAGTGGTGGTTTTATCCAGGGCAGGCGCAGGGGCTTTAATCCGCACCTTCATGCCGTCGAAGATGCCGGCAGGTCTGTTTTTTAACAAAACTGCGCCGTTTTCAATGCCGCGCACGATGGCGAACTCGGACGTCATTTTCACCAGCGAGACTGGCCGCAACCGGAGCTGTGAATCCCGTACTTCGTACACCGATTCCTGATTGACCAACAATTCACGGGGCAACTGCAATGCATTTTCGATGCTGCTGGCTTCCACTTCACCGCGCAGGTACATGCCGTCGCGCAGGTTAGCGCCGCTTACGCCGATGAAGACTTTTACCGTCTGGGTGCCGGGGTCTACCTGGTCGCCAATGCGGCGCACCGTTCCGCTCCACTGGCCTGCAATGTCGCCGGAAACAAGTTTGACCCGGCTGCCCGGCCGAACGTACTGCAAATCCGCTACGGTCACCGTGCCTTCCAATTCGTAATTGCCGGTGCTCATGAGTTCGCCCAATTTCTGTCCCACGCGCACCACTGCGCCGGGGTAGATGGACACCTGAATGAGCGTGCCGTTGAATGGCGACCGGATCAGGTATTTGCCCAGGCGTTCTTCTGCGCTTTTGATGGTGTAGTACGAATTGTGCAGGTTGCGCGAAGCAACGAAATATTTTTCCTGCTGATTCAGCGGCTTTGGAAAAGCGGCGATGGGTTTTTCCGGATCGAACTGGTCGAGGTATTGCTTCCAGTTTTTGAAACTTTCAGGATAGTCGATTTTCAGGTCGGGCATCATTTGGGTGATGGCGTTCAACAGGCTGCTTTTTTGCGCCAACAGGGTCAGGCGCGCTTCGGCATCGTCGATGCTGCACAAAAGACTGCCTTTAGGAAAGCTGCTTCCCACTTTGAATGGCCGGGAAGTTTCTTTGAGCAGGCCGCCAACTTCGGCGAAAAGCTCGATTCTTTCAAAAGCTGCCAGCCGGCCCTGAACCTCCAGTGTAGAGGCTATTTTCTGATTAGCGGCGGTCATGACCTCCACTTCCGTTACGCGTTTGGCTTCGGTTTTTCTTTCAGGCGCCTGTTTTTGGCTACCTAGGTAGCGCGATAGCGCAATGGATCCGGCTAAAACCAAAATGCCGGCAACAATACTCAATCTGCGTGCAAGGGTACTCATTTTATGGTGTTGGTTGTTAATTTTATGGTGACGTGGTATTTGCAGGAACAGGGTGCATCAGTTTCTGAGTCAGGCGCTTGTACATGCGTTGCAGCACTTTTTTGCAAATGGCGACTTCCTCCGGGGGCATGCCTTCCAGTGCTTCGTCCATGGATTTCAGGGCGTGGGGCAACATGACCGTTTTTAAGTTTCGGCCTTTCGGCGTGAGGTAAATTCGCTTGTTGCGGCGGTCTGCTTCATCGGTTTCCCGGGTGACAATGCCTTCTTTTTCCAGATTTTCCAGCGCGCGGGCAATGGTGCCTTTGTCTTTTATGACAGAAGATACCAAATCTTGCTGGCGCAAACCGTCCTGCATCCAAAGATCCACCAACACGCCCATGTGTGTGGAATAAAGTCCTTCAACTTCATTACCGGCGCGCTTGCGGATGTCGCTACTGAGCAGTCTGCCTACTCGATTGGTTAAAAATACCAGAGAATCTAACGGATTGTATGCGTGCTCGGCCATGCAGGAAGTAGTTGCGTTTGCAACGAAGAACGCAATAGGGCGAAAAGAGTTGAGCGTATGAATGAATTTTTTGCATCCGTATTCAAGTTGAGGCCAATGAAGTTACAACAGAAAAGCTTAAATATATCTCGCGCCGCTAGGTGCGAAGCCGATTTTGTCATACTGAGCGCTGCTAATCAGGTCATTAGTCCGAAGGCCATGCACAAACCCAAGCAGCGCGAAGTATAAATCAGGAGGCCCGCACCGTCCCGTTGAATTCGCCTTCAGTCAGCCCTTCGCTGTACGTGTTTCCACTGGCGTATTTCCCCTGAAAAATAGCTTTTGGTTTTTTTATAAACTTCAGCAATTCAATTAATCTGAATTTATGAAATATGCGCCACATTAGATGCAAGTGCTCCGGGTAACGGATAGCATGGAGTGTGTGTTCGTTTTCGTACAAAGATCGGTCTCTGATGGTTTCAGGATAAAACGCTTCCAATTCATTGTTTTTATCCCGGTAGATGATATTGATACCATTCCACCAGCCTTTAAGCATTTTTTCTTTTTTTGCATCCTGCAAATTGGCCGGGTGGGCTTCTGTATAAGCCTGGAAAAGCAATTTGAATTCCGGGTGGGATATTAAAAAATCCCGGTTCGCCTGCCTTACGTGCCTGTAATTGGAATCATCTACCAAAATGACCGCATTTTCAGCTAAAAAAGGTTTTATCAACAAAAGGCACATCAATTGGCTCCGGTAATCGTGGGGGCCATCCACAAAATAAACACCCACTTTTTTATTGCCAATGAAGTCACCCAGGTTTTCCAGAGCATCCTCATAGTCTTTATTGATCAAATGAAAATTTTCAATATTAAGTTTTTTGGCGCGCTCATCAATAATCTGTTTATTCTTATTATAAGGATCAAGAAAAGCAAAATTATCTATGCCAAAAAAATCATTTCCCGGCGATGCCATTGCCGTAGAAAGCAAGGTTAATCCCTGAAAAACTCCAACCTCAACGTAACAGGTATCTTCGGTCAATATTTCCTTAGACAATCGCTGAAGGGCGCCGTACAAAGCGTGGCCGGAAAAACCTGTCAGTACATCTTCCCGCTGCATTAATGCTCCGTGCAGGCTGGCATCTTTTATGCAGTTTATTACTTTATTTAAGTGGTTGTTCATATTTTTATTTAACCCTTTGATGAAAATTATTCGAGTGTGTAATTACAAATCCTTCAACTGCCGCGCAAACCCATTCACCCCCCCAGTTTTCATCCGCTGCGCCAACTGATCGGCCTTCGCCTTGTCCGCAAAAGCGCCAACCACCATTTTATAAACCGTTTTGCCGCCCAGCTCGTTGATGTTGATGATGATTTTTTCCCCAAATTGCCGTTGCA
>JALHPW010000538.1 GCA_022842255.1 Saprospiraceae bacterium
GGCCAAATTCCGTCCCGAGGAAAAGCAGGTACCTGGGTGAGCCGCGTAACGCCTAGCCGTTTTGACCGCAATGTGGTGTATGCAACTTTCGACAACCACGCTTACGGGGATATGAAAACCTATGTGGCCAAATCGTCGGATGGCGGCAAAACCTGGGTCAATATCAATACGGACAAAGTGCTGCAAGGCTACGCCCACGTCATCGTGGAGGACACCGAAAACCGCAACCTGCTTTTCCTCGGGACGGAATTTGGCCTGTACATCAGCACCGATGGCGGTCAGAGTTGGGTGTTGTACAAATCTAAGTTGCCCGAATACGTGGCGGTGCGCGACATCGTGGTGCACCCCAAAACCAGCGACTTGGTATTGGCTACCCACGGCCGCGGTGTTTTCATCATTGACGACATTTCTCCTTTGCGTCGACTCACTACGGAAGTGCTTCAAAAAGATGCGGCTTTGCTACCCACCCGCCCTGCGGCGGTGACGAGCGGCCACTACGGCTCGGCGTTCCCCAATACCGATTCGTATGCGGGACCGAACGCCCCGGAGATTGCCACCATCCAGTATTATTTGAAGGACCGCCTCAATACCGGCGACGTGACCGTGGAAATCCTGGATGCAAGCGGCAAAGTGATTGCCAGCATGCCGGGCACGAAACGTAAAGGCATCAATTTTGTCCGCTGGGACATGCGCCTCGCGCCGCCCAAGGCCGCGAAAGGGGTGTTGGTACAAGGTGAATTTGGGGTGTATGCAGGTTTTATTGGTCGATTGGCTTTGCCGGGCACTTACACCGTGCGGCTCAAAGCAGGAGAGTTCAGCGACGAAGGTTCGCTTCAGCTCATTCCGGACCCGCTTCAACCAGAGCTGGACTATGCCAAAAAACGCAGCATTTCCGACGGCCTTTTCCAAATGGTGGAAGACCTTGGCTTGCTCGTGGCCCAAGTGCAAAATCTGAAGGACAGCACCGACCAACGGATTGCCCTGGCGAAGGACAAAAAGTTGAAAGCCGACTTGACGGCGCTCAGCACCAACCTGGAAACCTTCCGCAAGACCTTGACGGAAACCATTGAATCAAAGGGCATTACGGGAGAGCAGCAACTTCGTGCCCAGATTGGACGGTTGTATGTGTACACCGAATTTTCTGACAACATGCCCACCCAATCCGTGTTGGACGGCCAAAAAACGCTTGGTGAAGAGCTTCAAAAGGCCCACACCAAGGCGGATGGTTTTTTCAAAAAAGATTTGGCAGCCATCAATGCATCCTTGGCCAAGGCGAAGTTGAAACCCCTGACGGTAATTGACAAACAGGAATGGGAAAAACAAAACGGCGGCGGTGGCCCAGCGGTAATCCGGCCGTTTTGGGAGGTTAAGGAGGCGATGATGAAAAAGGTGCGGGATTGAATCTCGAATGATTGAGTTGGGCTATTTGAATTCGATTTAAGAATGCCGATTACATGATTTAAGATTTTAGATGGATTGCCAGCGCCGGGTACTCCGTACTAGTCCCACCTCTCAAATCTAAAATCATGTAATCGGCATTCTTAAATCGAATTCAAAAAAGGTTCGTATCAATAAGGCTTGATGCAAAATTTCAATTCCCGCCGCCGGCACGTTTAGCTTCCTCTTCAGCAACCAAATAGGCGGTGCCTTCAATCGTGCGGGGTGGTTAGACCTGTGTAGGGCGGAAGCTTTTTAATTTAAGAGTTCCGATTACATGATTTTAGATTTTTGATGGAGTGGCAAGGCCGGGTATTGGGCGCTGGCACTCCTTCTAAAATCTTAAATCATGTAATCGGCATTCTTAATTCAAACTCAAAAAAGGCTCGTATCAATAAGGCTTGATACAAAATTTCAATTCCCGCCGCCGCCGCGTTTCGCTTCCTCTTTATCCGAAGCTTTGTGCCTGAATATCCGGCGGAACAAGCCCTCTTTCTTTTCGCCCTCGGGTTTTTCCTTTTCGTCTTCCGGCGTTTTTTCCGGCGGGGCCTCACCACCGGGGGTCTCGCCCGGCTTGAGCCGCTTGGTGTACACCTGCAGCAGGGAATCTCGAAGGGTGGAATCTTGCCCTACCTCCTGCATAAACATTTGGAAGGAATCCGGCGCGATGCTGATCCAGGGCTGACAACCCATCACATTGAGCACTTCGGGCTTGGGTGTCGGGAATTTCTCCAGGAGCAGTTTGTTGTATTTTTTGTCGTTGGCAATCTTGTTCCAAAAGCCGCCCACAATCGGCAATGCCATGGCTGAGCCTTGTCCCTGGGCCATGTTCCGGAAACGCACCGCCGGGCTTTCGCCGCCTACCCAGGCACCGGTGACGAGTTGCGGGTTGTAGCAAATAAACCAGCCATCGGAATGGTTTTGGGTGGTACCGGTTTTGCCCGCAAAATCGCCGCGCACGTAGGAGCGCAGGCGCGCGCCCGTGCCGTAATCCACCACCTGTTGCAGCATTTTGGTCATCATGGCGGCCTGGTTGACGGTTAACGCCTCTTCGTGTGCCCCAAGATTGGGGTTGGCTTCCAGCTCTTTTTGGTAATTATAAATGTCGTTGCCACGGCGGTCGGTTACGCGCAGCACCGTGACGGGTTCCGGACGTTTGCCCTGATTGGCCAAGGTGCCGTACACCTTCATCATGTCGAAAAGCGAAATATCGGCTGCGCCAAGGCTGATGCCATACTCGCGGGGCAGGGTGGTGGTGATGCCCATTTTCCGGGCGAGGTCGATTGTTTTTTGGATGCCAACCTTCTCTATCAATTGCGCCGTGACCACGTTGACGGAACGGGTGAGGGCGCCGGCCATTGTGTACCAACCCCCATAGGTTTCATCGGCATTGTGCGGCTCCCAGTCCACGATCATTTTGATTTCATTGGGGAAATAGCTGCAGGGTTTGATGGTGTCTTGCAACGCTGCGGCATACACGATGGGTTTAAAAGTGGAACCAACCTGCCGTTTGGTGAGCGTGTGGTCCAGTTTGAAATTTTTAAACTGAATCCCTCCTACCCAAGCGCGGACGTAGCCATTGCGGTGGTCCATGGCCATAAACCCGCAGTTGAGCATACAGAAATAATACCGCACCGAATCGAGCGGGCTCAAAATCGTGTCCATCTCAGAGCCCCCGTTTTTCCAGGTGAAGATGGTCATTTTGGTGGGTGTCTCAAAATTCTGGCGGGCCGCTTCGTCGCTTTGGCCGGCTTCTTTGAGCGCCTCCCAACGTTGACTGTTTTCTACCTGTTTGTCGATCCATTTATCATCGCCCCAGGGCTTTTCCTGTTTGTAGTTTTTCCAGTGTTGGTCAAACTGTTTTTGCAGCTTTTGCATGTGTGCCTGCACCGACTCCTCGGCGAATTGCTGCATTTTGGAGTGGAGCGTGGTGTAGATCTTGAGGCCGTCGGTGTAGAGGTTGTAAGGCTTTCCGTCGGCATTCCGGAGGTCTTTGAGCAATTTGGGCATCACATCCGTGCGGAGGTGTTCGCGGAAATACGTACCGGTGCCTTCGTTGTTGTTGTCCACGTTGTAGCGTTTGGCACCCACGGGTTTTTTGCTCAATTCCTCGTATTCTTGTTGGCTGAGGTGACCGTTTTTCACCATTTGCATCAACACCACATTGCGTCGTTTTTTGGCGTTTTCTGGGTTTCGCAAGGGGTTGTAAAGGGTAGTTCCCTTGAGCATCCCCACCAGGGTAGAAGCCTGGTCCACGGTGAGATCGTTGGGCTTTTTGCCAAAAAACTGCCGGGCGGCCACATTGATCCCAAAGGCGTTTTCACCAAAAGGCACGGTGTTCAGGTAGAGGCTCAGCAGTTGTTGCTTGGAGTAGACCTTCTCCAATCGGACAGAGATAAAATTCTCCCGAATCTTGTTGATGGCCATGCTCACCCCGGGAATGTAATAGTTCTTGCGGGGGTAGAGGTTTTTGGCCA
>JALHPW010000539.1 GCA_022842255.1 Saprospiraceae bacterium
ACCCCCCGCCCCCCACCCCCCGGCTTGAAAAAACCAGCGTTTTCATCGGTCCGGTGCGGAGCAGCCATGTGGAAGCCTTTGCCGTTTGGACCAAATCGCGGCGTAAAATCTTGATTTCCCCAGAAAGTCCAAGCGCGGATTTAACGACCCAGAATCCTGATTTCCTGCAAATAAATCCTTCATTGCGCGCCCATTGTGAGGCAATTACCCAACATATCCGCAAAGCAAACCGCCCCGATGCGGTTACGCTGGTGTGTAAACAAAAAGAGGCCGACCGTTTACCTTATTTCCAGCAAGCCAATACGGTATTGGGCGGCTCCACCCAAATGAACGAGCTGTTGGTACCGGACGAAGCCTTGAATTTTGACAAAATAGATTTGAAAAAATACCTGCGCGCAGGCCGCACTTCCGTGTTTGTACTGCCTACCTGGTCCAGTCAGGACTTCGTGATGGCCTTTCTTCGAAAACTCAAGGAAGTGAAGGGTTCCAACCGCGTGGAAGTGTACGGAATGCCGCAATGGCGGGGTTTTGAGGCCCTTGACCCCGAATACCTCAACAGCTTGAATGTTCACGTCAGTTCGGCCTCCTGGCTCGATTATTCGGCGCAGGACGTGAAAGAATTTCAACAAAAATTCTACGAGGCCACAGGCACGATACCCGACGAAGATGGGTTCAACGGTTATGATGTGACGATGTTTACCGGTAAGATGCTGGCGCGTTATGGGCTTTCATTCCCGGAACGATTGGACGACGGCACTGCCACGACTTTGCATGGACAGTTTTCTTTTTCCAAGGTTTTTGGAAGTGGAGCGGTGGACGATGGCCGAAACACACCGGATTATTGGGAAAATACGTTTGTACATATCTTAAAGTTTGAAAAATTCGGGTTTGTGCCAGTAACCAAATAAAATCTCAGGATATGATGGCTTTTGGGATAGTTGGAACCTTAGTTGTCTTGATACTTGAATTTATCGGGACTATTTTTCTGACGGTTCTTCTGTTTGCACTAAGCGATTTTATCCCAAAAACTTGGCAGCAAAAATTAGGTGTCCCAGAACAGATTGGATGCGGCTCAATTTTGTTTTTTGCCTTTGTTTTACTGGTGCTTATTGAGATTTTTTTCGACCCTCTTGTGATAAATTAACGTTGTGAATCCTTCCCGCGAACAAAAAATCCGCTCGGCCATCCGGCAGTCGCAGCCCGACCTGACGGTGGTGTTGGAGAATATCTTTGACCCGCTCAACATCAGCGCGGTCCTGCGGTCCTGCGATGCCGTGGGGGTGCGGGAGGTCTTTGTGGTTTATACCAAAAAGTACCTTGATAAACGCGGGCTGGTGCTCGGCAAACGCACTTCTGGCGGCACCTTCAAATGGATGGATGTGTATGTTTTTGAAGACCTGGCAGAGTGTTTCCGCCGGGTGCGCGAACGGTACGGGCGCATTTTGGCTACTAGTTTAGTGGAACGAAGTCAATCTTTGTACGATATAGACCTCGTGCAACCCACCGCCTTGTTGTTTGGCAATGAGGATGAAGGGGTTAGCGCAGAGGCCCTGGCCTTGTGCGATGGGAATTTCACCATTCCCCAAGTGGGTTTCGCCGAGAGTTTGAACATCTCGGTGGCCTGTGCGGTCACCCTTTTCGAAGCGCGCAGACAGCGGGCCGCACAAGGGTTTTACGATGAGAAAAGCAAATTCACGGAAGCCGAACAACAGCAATTATTTGACCGTTGGCAGGCCATGCTCAAAGAAAAAACCTGGCAGCGGCAACAGGCTATTTCGGTGGATAAGGATTCCGAGGCACTATTGCCCGTGTATGTGCAGCGTGACCCAGCCGTTCCAGACCAGGCACGGATGCGGCCTAGCCCGGTTACCAAGTTTGAACTTTAAAAGCAGATAAAACGGAAATCATGAACCTCTCCATAGTCATCCCCCTAAAAAACGAAGACGAGAGCCTGCCAGAGTTGGAAGCCTGGATACGTCGCGTGTGCGAAGCCCATCGGTTATCCTATGAAATCATCATGGTGGATGATGGCAGCACCGACCGTTCCTGGAAAGTAATCGAGCAACTCAAAGCGGCCAACCCAGCCGTTCGGGGCATCAAATTCCGGCGCAATTACGGTAAATCCGCTGGACTGCACACGGCCTTCCAAGCTGCACAGGGCGATGTGGTGATTACCATGGATGCGGACCTCCAAGACAGTCCCGACGAAATCCCAGAACTCTACCGAATGGTTACAGAGGATGGGTCCGACCTCGTGAGTGGTTGGAAAAAAGTGCGCCACGACCCCATTAGCAAGACCATCCCAACCAAGCTATACAATGCCGTAACCCGTTGGATGAGCGGCATTCATCTGCATGATTTTAACTGTGGGCTCAAGGCATACCGTTTGGATGTGGTGAAAACCATCGAAGTGTACGGCGAAATGCACCGTTACATCCCGGTGATTGCCAAGTGGGCTGGTTTTTCCAAAATCGGGGAAAAGGTGGTGGAACACCGCGCGCGACAATACGGCGTAACCAAATTTGGCGGGTTTGAACGTTTTATCAATGGCCCCCTGGATTTGATGAGTATCTCCTTTGTGGGCAAGTTCGGCAAACGCCCGATGCACTTTTTTGGCACCCTGGGCCTGGTTTCGTTTCTCATTGGCTTTAGTATTCTGGCCTACCTAAGCTTTGCCAAAACCGTTTATCAGGAATACGGCATGGCAGACCGTCCGCTCTTTTTCTTTGGCATTTTGGCGCTTGTGATTGGCACGCAATTGTTCCTGACGGGTTTTTTGGCCGAAATGATCAATCGGAACTCGCCGATTCGGAACAACTACCTGATTGAGAAGGAGATTTGAGGGCCCTACCAAGGTATTAATCGGCACCGGAGCCTTAGGATTCGATTATATCCTTAAATTTGAGCCGGTGCAATGACCCTTACTTTTTGTTTTTCTAAAGCCGTTTATACCTCAATTCCACTCAATCTCCGCCAATCTTCACCAACTAAAGCTGTAAATCATTTTATCTAGGGAGGATTTTTTGCAAAAAAACCTCCCTAGATAAAATGATTCCCCTGCAAAAAACATGGACCACCTCGCCCTACCCTCTTTCTCTGCTTCTGGCCACCTGCAAGGGGTCATTGAAATCCCGGCAGGAACGAACACCAAATATGAATACAACAAGCAATTGCTTCAGTTCCAGCCAGATATGCGGGATGGGAAAGTACGGCGTGTGGATTTTATGTCGTACCCCGTAAACTACGGATTCATCCCGTCGACCAAGATGGACAAAGCACGCGGCGGTGATGGCGACCCGCTCGATGTATTGGTCCTGGCCGAACATTTGCCAACGGGTACCGTGATAGAAGTCCAGCCCATTGGGTTGTTGCTACTCAAGGATTTGGGGGAATTTGACCACAAGGTGTTGGCTATCCCAATCGACCCAGAAAAACGCATCCTGCGCGCTACAAACTGGACGGAATTTCAACGCGATTACAGCGCCATCCGCCATATCTTGGAGCAATTCTTTTTGTATTATGATGGCTTGGGCACTATGACCATAATGGGTTGGGCCGACGAAAATGCCGCCATCGAAGAAGTAAAAAAATGGCACTTGTCGGCCTAACAGTCACCCGGGTCGAACGAAAGGCAACCATTTTTCCAATATGGCGTTCTTTTGCGATACCGACCCGCCTATGACCACAACCTTAACGCTACCGCTACCCTTGGAGTCAACTATCGCAGCCGATTTGACGGAATCTCTCCGTTTCGCATTTTTTAGGACCATCGAAGCCGCCGGTGGCGACTGGGATGCTGCGGCTCCCGCGCAGGATGTTTTCCTGCAACGGCCTTACCTCAGCGTGGTCGAATCCAACCCGCCGGTGGGCATGCGTTTTGGCTACCTTGTTTTTTATAAAAATGACGCGC
>JALHPW010000540.1 GCA_022842255.1 Saprospiraceae bacterium
ACCTGCTGGATCGTGCGCAAATGACTTTTGTAGCACCAGAGGGCCTCAAATCGACGCGGATTATTGAAAACAGGCAGATGAATTACGAATACGCCTTGAAGTACCCCGCCACAGATTTTGAGGTTCGATATGCCGTTAGGCCCTTGGATAATTTGCTCAAGGATTATGCCCAGAAAGAAAAAAACAAACAGCCGGGCGACATAAACATCCATCCAAACAAGTTTTACAAATCTTCACTCCAGACTACAATTCTAAATATTTCTGGTGGGGAGATGTCTGAAATAAAGGTGTTTGATAAAAATGCCGTCAAGCAGGAATTCAATGCCGATTGGGGGGCATTGGCTTTTTTCGAAACGGGAAAAGAATTTGGTCAGGACTACAAATACTGCCTGGTGGTAGCCATCCACAAAGACGATGTAGCGGATGCCTATTACTTTTATCTTGCAAAAAGCCAGGACAAGTTTAATGAGCTGATGCAGCCAGCTTTTCACTCATTAAAGTTCAAGTGATTGTCAAACAAAAGTTCTACCCAATCTCCCCCAACAACGCCTTAAACTCCGGCTCCACACGCGCAAATTCTTCCGCGCTCAGGGATTGATTGCCGTACCAAACCCGCTCATATTGCCGCGTGGCATCACGGAACTGGGTGCCCAAACGATGCCCGCGCATCTCGCGCAGGTAGTCGCGGTTGGTTTTTTCTTTCGACCATACGATCGCTTCTTTTTCGGATAATTGCTTGATAGTCTGCAAAAAATACAGCCGAACGGCCAAGGGCCAGTTGGAGGCAGCCAGGGCTTCCCGGAGAAAACGGTCGAGGTCTGTCTCATGGATATACTCGTCCAGGTTGGCGAGCGTGATTTCTGTGCCATCGCGAGACACCCTGCGGTTGCGCGGCGCCTGCATCATCCAATAAATGCCATAACTGATGATGGCCAAAGCAAAAATAACGGCCAAAACCTGAAGAAAACTGCCCAAACCCTGCGTAAAGCCTGTCCAGTCAAAGGAAGGCGAAGGCTCCTTGGGGTCGCGTTTTTTGCGTTCCTTGGGTGGTTTTGGCACGTCTTTGCTGTAATCCAAACCGCCCGTAGCTTCATCCCATTTATCCGATTTTACCTCCCGGAGCGCCAAAGGCTCCAAGGGTGGTGCTTTGTATGGGGCAGACTCGTATTCGCCTTCCGTTGTTTCCGCTTCCGCTTGGGCTGGATCGGCAACGACCTCCATTTCCGGAAAGGAATCCTCCCGTATTTCCTCGCTTTGAGCAAATAGCATCACTGGAAAAAGAAAGAGAAAAACGAGACGGTTCATTTTAAATATTGTCATTTGTCATTGCCCAAATTTTCACCCATTAATCACATTGACCACATTCCTCACATTGACCACATTCCTCACATTGACCACATTAAAAAAAATTACTCCCGCGCCAATCCCCGAATTTTTCGCGTCTGCCCCACTTGCTCCAAATCTTCTCGCAGACTCGCGGCATCGCCCACCTCGCGGAAAGAAAAATACTGCAAACCACCGCTCAACACGGTTATCAGAAAAAATAGATACATCAAAACACCCGCCGCACAAGTAGTGGCAATGGTGCTGAACGCTGCCATGGCGCCTTCTGCCGGTGGGACAAACCAACTGAACAATTCTATGGTCATGTCCCAAATCGGCGACTCTAAAAACATGAAAAACAACAGGTTAAGTGCTCCTGTCAAGAGCCCAAGCCCCATCGCTGGTCCCCAGCGCATCAAGCGAAAAGCACGGCCTAACGCCACAAATGGGTTGATGGTTTCAAAATAAATCACTGCCGCCCACAAAGCCATAAAAGGGAAGGCTGCCCAGGAGAGCAATACGCCCAAAAAACTTGATAAGGATTCTAAGCCAAATGCAAACCCTGGCATCAACAACAGTAAGGGAAGGTAACTGAGCAGGGCCCTGCCTGGAGAAAAGGCCGGCCTTTCTTCTGAGTCCATTTCCTGTTCCAAGGCGCGAAAGGCTGCCACCGCCAATCCTGCAAGCAAGAAAATTTGGAAAAAGTAAAGCCCGCGGGTGGTTTCATTGCCAAAAAAATCGCCCAAACCACCCAAAATATCCAATGGCCAGGCCGGAACATCTGGATAACTGAAGGTATCGGCCGTGTCCTTTTTCGAAAAACCAAACGCCCATGCCGCAAACGCCGCGGTGGTGGCAAAAAGTCCCAGCAACGTGGTGCGCGGATGGCGAGAAAGCGCCGTGAAGACGTCAGAAAGGACTTCTCCGACGGTTTTTATATTCCGAAAATCAATCGCATGTTCCCGACTAGGGGGCAATTCCTTGTCCAACGAAGTGGCTCGAAAGCTGCCATTGCGGGCCTTGTGCCAAGGCAGCCACACAAAATACCACAACACAAAAAACAAGGAGGTGCAGATAAAGGCTGCACGAATCACATCGGGTGTCTCGGTGTACCGGGTCAGAAAACTCTCAAAAAATCCGGCCAACACAATGATGGGTACAATGCCGATAAAGATTTTCAGGCCCCGTCGCATGGTGATCTGAAAAGCTTGCACCCGTCGGTAGGTGCCCGGAAAAAGCAACCCGGAACCCGCCACCAAACCTGCGGCACCCGCAATAATAATCGCACTGATTTCCAGGGTGCCGTGGATCCAGATGGTCAAAAAAGACTCCCAAAACACCCCTTGTTCCACAAAAAAATACTGAAAAGCACCCACCATTACGCCGTTGTACAACATAATGAACACCGTGCCGATGGAAGCCAATACCCCAAAAATAGCCGTGCGCAGTGCCACAAAAAGATTGTTGGCGGTAATACCTGCCGTCATCCCAAGTGGCCCCGAATCCTTGTAAACCGCCATGGGGTCGCCATTTTCGATATTGGCCAGGGTCATGTCCACATATTCATCGCCAAGTATGATCCGTGCAAAATCAGGGTTGATCATACTCGATACCACCCCAATCCCAAAAGCCAGCACAAACACCGCAAAGGAGAGTAGCAGCGCCCGGCGCGATTCCCACATGATACGGGGCAACTCGTCGGTCCAGAACAAACGCAAACGCTCTGCCGGGAACCTTCGCCCTCGATAGATGTTGTGAAATACGCGTTGAGCCAGTGAATTGAGGAAAACCCGCACCGAGCGATTGGGATAAAAAGTCCGGGCGTACGACAAATCATCCGTGATCTGAATGAAAAGGTCGTTGAGTTTTTCAGGGTCTCGCCGGTCTTCACGGAGCATTTGCTCAAAGTCGGCCCACTTTTCCCGATTCTGCTCTATAAATTTTGTTTCTTTCATGGGTGTGCCCAAGGGGTTATCGTGAAAGCAAAAGTAGCGGATTTAGGGCTTTCCCACACCTTGAAAAATCAGGATTCCTACAAATCTATGTCAAACACATTATTTTTTTAACATAATTGAAGCGACCTCAACTCCTTTTAACCAACTTTAACCTCCCGTCAAATCGAGTTTAATGCGGCATTAACCAAAAATTCAACCCGGAAGAACCTATTTTTGACCCAGAAAATATGCGCACCGGAAACTGCGCAAATATTCACTCACTTTCACGCCATGAAAAAAGTACATAATTCTCTGCTTTGGGCAATCGTCGGCCTGTTCGCTGTAGCAATCAACCCTGCGTTGAATGCGCAAGACGACCTGTATTTCGACCCGGCCACGGATGCACCCGCATCTGCGCCTGCCACTTACACGGAAGAATACGACGGAAATAATAACGTCACCCGCCGTTACGACGGGGATGACGAGTACTATGAAGAGGATGACTACGCATACGAGTATTCCTCGCGTATTCGACGCTTCCACCGTCGCGCGGTGGTAGTAGACTACTACGACCCCTTCTTCATTGACCTTTACAACTACGACCCCTTCTATTCCCCTGGCACGTCCATTTACGTCCAAAACTACAACGACT
>JALHPW010000541.1 GCA_022842255.1 Saprospiraceae bacterium
AACCCTGACCACCAAACAATACCGTGCCCTGCAGGAGGAAATCAACCCTGGCAACAACGAACCAACCTGGACAGGCTATACCGACTGGCAGGATGAAACCTTTGGCATCGGAAAAAACCAAAGTGTGCAGCTTGCCTTTTCCGGCGGCAACGAAAAAATGCGTTACATGCTCTCTACCAACTATTTGAACAATGAGGGCATCGTCAAACCCGCTCGATTCGACCGCTACTCTGTGCGACTCAACCTAGACAATCAGGCCACCGACTGGCTGAAAATCGGCACCAATATCAATGTCCTGCGAAGCCGTACCCTGGATGCGCCCGACAATTCCAGCAGCGGCCGTGGCGGGATCATTATGAGCGCCTTGAACACCCCACCATTTCTCTCGACGTATAAAAGTGACGGAAGTGGTCAGTACGACACCAACCCTTTCCAACCCTCCTGGGAAAACCCCATAGCATATATGTTCGGCCCCGACCAAGCGGCAACCGATACCCGGATTTTGGGCAATATTCAGGCCGAAGCCAGCATTTTCAAGGGTTTTTCTTTGAAAACAAACTTGGGGACGGACTTTAATGCTCACCAATGGGATTACTACCTCGATCCTTTCAAAACGAATTTCGGTCGAAACCAAAACGGGCTGGGACAAGCGGATAAATCCAATTCCAATATCTGGCTTTGGGAAAATACCGCCAACTACCACACCACATTTGGCCGCAATAACCTCGCTTTCCTGGCCGGAAGCAGTGTGCAAAAATCGCGCTGGAGCAGTTCCTATATCTCCGGCAACGACTTCCCTTCCGATGTGTCGGTAAAAACCTTGAATGCCGCCAATAGCGTATCGGCCAGCACCGATGTGCAGGAGTGGTCGCTTGCCTCCTTCTTTGGACGGGTGCAATACGATTTTGACAGCAAGTACCTGTTTACGGCTACCGTGCGCCGGGATGGCTCTTCCAAACTGGCGCATCACTGGGGCACCATGCCCTCGTTTTCGGCGGGGTGGCGGATTTCGGCAGAATCCTTTATGGAGGGTGTAGAGGTCATCAACGACCTGAAACTTAGGGCAGGTTGGGGTAAAAACGGCAATCAGGAGGGCATTTCCAATTATGCGCGCTATGGCCTGATCTCTTATTACCGACGGGCTGCCACGAACCCACTTTCTGGCCCTGCAGCGGTTCAAACCAGCTATGGCAACCCAGATTTGCGCTGGGAAACAACCACTCAATCCAATATTGGCGTCGACCTATCGATGTGGAACGGTCGGGTGGTTTTTGTAGCCGACGCGTATTTGAAACAAACCGAGGATGTGCTGCTGAACGTACAGTTGTCCAATTCCCTCCCGATTTCCAGCATTCAGACCAATGCCGGTAGTATTGAAAACAAAGGACTCGATTTTTCGCTTGCCACGGTCAATACCGTCAAAGCCCTGAAATGGCAGACCGATTTCAATATTTCGTTCAACAAAAACAAGGTGGTCGATTTGCAATACACGGATGTGTACTATTTCGGGCGGATTTATAGCAACAACCAGGATGTGGCCATTTTGAAGGAAGGGTTGCCCTTGGGCACCTTCTTTGGGTATGTTTCCGAGGGCGTTGACCCTGAAACTGGCGATGTGAAATTCAAAGACGTAAACGGGAACGGCATTTTTGACCCAGGCGACCGTACCGTAATTGGCAATGGAAACCCAAAATTCACTTTTGGCCTGACCAATTCCTTCTCCTGGCGGCGTTTTGATTTCAACTTTTTCTTCCAGGGCAGTTACGGCAACGACCTCTACAATGCAACCCGGATAGACCTTGAAGGAATGTTCGATAGCAAAAACCAATCCAGCGCGGTATTGCGCCGTTGGACGCCCGACAACCGCAATACCGACATCCCACGCGCGGTAGGCGGAGGCAATGTGGACAATGTGCGCAATTCAACCAGATTCGTGGAGGATGGCTCGTACATACGGCTGAAGGCAGTCACCTTGTCGTACCATTTCAATCCAAAACTGTTCAAAAAAGCAGGCATCAGCAAACTTTCTGTGTATACCACGGGACAGAACTTGCTCACCTTCACCCAATATTCCGGCTTTGATCCGGAGGTGAACGCTTTCGGGCTTAGTGCCACAGAATTGGGCGTTGATTACGGCACCTATCCCCAAGCACGCACCCTTACGGTAGGGGTGAATGCGGAGTTTTAAGTTGACCAGGACATTCAAATTTTGCTAAAAATGAAAAAATATATCCTCCTAGCAGTCACAGCCCTTGCCCTTTTGGCCTTGAGCTCCTGCGAAAAATTCCTCGAACTGGAACCGGAATCCCAAGGGATTGCGGTGAACAATACCAGTTCCGATTCCATCTTTTTCAAATCGGCCTCGGAAGCCGAAGCTGCCCTGGCTGGTGCCTATTCGGATTTCAAAAACGAATATTACCAACTGGATTACTTCGTAAACGGCGATGCGCAGTCGGACGATGCCTATGCCGGTGCGGACAACCCCGCCAATTTCCAGATTGACGATTACAAACTGGACGCCACCAATTCCAATGTGGCCCGCGATTGGCGGTATTTGTACGGCACCATTGGCAAGTGCAATACCGTTATCAACAATGTAGGGGCAGTAACCGACCCGGCCATGAGTGCTGCGCGCAAGGAAGAAATTGTGGGCGAGGCATCGTTTATCCGTGCGTTCATGTATTTCCAGGCGGTACAGCTTTGGGGCGATGTGCCATTGCAACTCAAAGAGGTCAAGACCATCAGCGCGGCCAATCTGGACGAGATTTATGCCCAAATTTTTCCGGCACGTGCGCCGAAGGCAGAAGTTTTTGCCCAAATCATTGCCGACTTGGAAACGGCCTTGGCCAAAGTACCGGCCACCAATATTCACAAGGGTTTTGCTACCAAAGGAGCGGTAAATGCCCTGCTTGCCAAGGTTTATGCCACCCGGGAACCACAAGACTGGAGTAAAGTGAATCAGTATTGCGATGCGGTGATGGCAGGTGGTTATACGCTGCTCCCCAACTACGATGACCTTTGGAATACCGCCAACGAGAATACCAGCGAATCCATTTTTGAAATCAACTACAATGGTGGTGCACCAGATGGCAACTGGGGCACGAAGATGTTTCGCGGACTGGATTGGAAAAAGTTCAACATCCCATCCAACGATTTGCTTGCTGCATTCGACGCCGAAAACGACACAAAACGCAAAAATGCCAGCGTAGTTTTTGAAGATGTGAGCGGAAAATGGTCGGATGCACATTATCCACAGACCCACTATCCATTCATCAACAAGTGGCGCAACTTCCAGGAGGGCAGCAACCAAAATTACATTTTCATCCGCCTGGCCGACATTTTACTGCTCAAAGCCCAGGCCCTCAACGAACTGGGCGACCAGCCAGGCGCCGCTGCGCTGGTGAACCAAATCCGGGCCCGGGTCAATTTAGCAGCCACCACTGCCGCCTCCCAATCCGATCTGAGGCTGGCCATAGAAAAGGAACGCCGGCTCGAACTGGCCTTTGAGGGGCATCGCTGGTACGACCTGAAACGCACGGGCAGGGCCATAGAGGTAATGAACAACGCCAAAGGGGCAAATGGCGAGAATTTGGGCTATAACCTAACTCCCAGTCGCCTGGTTTGGCCCGTTCCACAATCAGAATTGGATAAAAACCTCCAATTGCGTCAAAATGAGGGGTACTAAACCATCCAAATTTTTGAACCTTCCGGGCAAAATATTTCATCATGGATAAATTGCTTGGAAGGTTCATTTTGACGGCATTCGCTGTGTTTTTTGGGTGTTTTTTACAGGCCCAACCCCTTAAGCTGATGACCTACAACATTCGGCTCGATGTGGCCTCTGACGGTGAAAATGATTGGGACCACCGTCGTGTTTTTATTGTTTAGCAAATTAATTTT
>JALHPW010000542.1 GCA_022842255.1 Saprospiraceae bacterium
GTGGTTGCCCTCCTTCCCGTTTGTGGACTCCAACATCACCATCCGCCAGCTCCTTCGACACCAAAGTGGCCTCTACGATGTCATTACCAATCCGGCCTACGACGCGGCCACCAAAATCAACCTGGATTCTGTCTGGTCGCTTTACAACCTGGTCAACGACTACATCAACCCGCCCGTATTTGCACCCGGAACGGGCTGGTCTTACTCCAATACCAATTACGCGCTGTTGGGTATGATTGTGGAAGCTGCTACGGGAAATCCTTATCGCACAGAATATACCAACCGCTTTTTTGCCCCATTACAATTGAATGACGTGGTGCTTTCGCCGTATGACGGACTCCCCGACGACGTTGCCCATTTTTGGACCTACAATCCCGCCAACGGCAGCAGCGCCGATGCACATTATTTCTTTTCCAACTGGAACTCTTTCTTCACCTCGGCTGGGCCCATTGGCGGTTATTTTGGCACCGCTCGGGATATTGCGGTTTGGAACCGCGCTTTTTTGCGCGGCGATTTGCACTCGCCTGCCATCCTGGCCGAAGCCAAAACAACCGTGCCAACGCCCAACCCCGCCAATGGTCGGTACGGGTTGGGCGTCATGCAGCGGAAGTTTTTGAACTGGGAAGCTTTCGGACATGGCGGCGATATTGGTTACTCGTCCATTACCTATTATTTCCCGGAAAAAGACATCAGCATCACGGTGCTCAACAACGACCAGAAAAAGAATTCCTGGGCCTTGGCGCCAGTGGTTCAGGCATTGTTGAAAAACTATCTGGATTACCAGGCCAGTGTCGCAACCCAGTCGCCATTGGGCATTGAAGCCCTGAATGCCTCAGTTTATCCAAATCCTTTCAACGAGGCTGTTGTGGTTTCTGTAAATTTACCAACAGCTGTTCAATCGCTTCAAATCGTTTTGACAGATGCACTGGGCCGTACCGTGACCCAAAAAGATGCGGGGCAACGTTCAGCAGGAGCACAAAAAATCAATATGGATGAATTGGAGCAATTGCCGACCGGTATGTATTTCATCGGTATCGTGCTCGATGGCAGCCATGTACAAACTCTAAAACTTCTAAAATAAAGAGCATTAAGAAGTACGATTTACGAATGGCGATTTACGATTAAGTGCATCCCCAAAAAGCACATTTTAGCCCCTCTTCGTATCAACCAATTCGTAATTCGTAATTCCCAAATCGTAATTCGTACCTCGTACCTCCCAACTCGTAACTCGACATGCACTCCCTCCGTCTTGCCCTGCGCAATCTTCGAAAAAGCGTCAAATACACCAGCATCAACCTCGTTGGCATGAGCGTTGGCATGGCCTGTTGTTTCCTCATCATGGCCTATCTGCGCTACGAACAGAACTTCGATACTTTTTTCCCTAAATTGGATCGTCTGTACCGCATTGCCTATCATGCAGAATTCACGGGGGAGCCGCTCGACCTGAACCGCTGTCCGGCGCCGATTGGTCCAGCCATGTACGACTTTTTCCCGCAGGTGGAATCGGTGGCGCGTTTGTTCCCGCGCAGCCTGAGCGTGCGCGACCCACAAAGCGACCGCCAGTTTGAAGTGGAGCAGACCTTGTTTGCGGACAGTACCGTTCAGGAGGTGTTGGGATTTGACTACCTGCATGGCGACCCAAACACGGCCCTGGATGCACCGTTTTCTGCCGTATTGACCGACGAAACGGCCCGACGGATTTTTGGGACCGAGCAGGCCATGGGGCGGCAATTGCTTGTTGGGGAGGGGTCTATTTTTACGGTTACCGGTGTCATACGTCGTTTGCCGCGACAATCGCACCTGGAAGTAGAGCTCTTGTTGCCTTTCCGAAACATTGTGGATGCCGAACCAGCCTCTGCAAGACCCGTGGTGACCAATGTGTTGACCACCAACTGGTTGGCCTCGTATACCTACACGTACGTGATCTTGAAGCCCAATACGACCATGGAGGCAGCCAATGCCTTGTTCCCGGCATTCATGAAAAAACACGGGGATGCGCGTTTTACCGACAAACAGTTTTTTAGTTTGTTTCCCGTAAAACGGCTGCACCAGTACAGTACGGCCCAGGATGAGGTGGTAGCCACCGCCAACCCCAATTTTTTGCGGGTATTTGGCATCGTTGGGTTCTTGATTCTGCTGATTGCGAGCATCAATTTTGTGAACCTTTCTACAGCGGTTTACCTGGACCGAAGCAAAGAAGTGGCGGTTCGGAAAACCCTGGGCGCCACGCGGAGTTCGTTGGTGGGCCAGTTTTTGACCGAAACCATGTTGGTAAGCGGTTTGGCTTTTGTGCTGGCAATGCTTTTGCTTTTTATCCTGATTCCGGGGTTCAACGCGCAAAATGCAAAGTATGTCAGTTACCACCTGCTGGAGGATTGGCCTTTGACCTTGTCTTTTGCGGGGATTTTCCTATTCACAGGCTTGTTGGCCGGTTTGTACCCTGCCCTGTTTGCCAGCCGTTTCAAAACCGCGGAAGCATTCCAAAAGAACAACCCCACTGCTACTGGCGGCAAAGGACAATGGTTGCGCAAGTCGCTGATAACCATACAATTTGCGGTAAGCATCGCGCTTTTGTGTGGCACCCTCATCATGCAGTCGCAGTTGAAATATTGGCTAAACATGCCACTGGGATTTGATGCCGATAAGATCATTACCGTACCGCTCTCCAGCGCCAACATCAACTCGGCCTTTTCGCCGGGCGATTCTACGCTGCGTCGGCGCATGAATGCATTTGACGAACTTTTGCTCCAAAACCCTGGCATTGCGGAAGTGACCCTGGCTTCCTCGATGCCGGGCTTTGGCGCCCCGCTTTTTCCGGTGGCCACGGATAAAATCAAGATTGAGGACAACGTGTTCGTGGGCAGCCTTTCCGTAGATTATGATTTTGCGGAAACCTTCAAACTCAAGGTCATTGCAGGCCGTGAGTTTGACAAATCGTACGGCACCGACCATTTGGGCGGGTACGTGGTCAATGAAATGGCCGTGCGCACCCTTGGCTGGGGCACCCCGGAAGCGGCTATTGGGCAAAACCTATCGCGGGGTGGGGCGCCTCCGGGCAAAGTGATTGGCGTGGTCAACAACTTCAATACCTCTGGGCTACAAAATGCCATGACCCCCATCATCATGAATGTGGCGCCAGGGGCTTTCACCGCCTTTGCCATCCGGCTTAAATCGGACAATACCCAGGCCATTGCGGCCGACATCGAGAAGGCCTGGCGCCAATTTTTCCCAGGAAAAGCCTTTGAATACAACTTCATCAAGGACGGTCTGCGCGACACCTACGAACAGGAATCCAGACTAATGCAGTTGGTGGGCGATTTTGCGGGGGTGGCCATTTTTCTGGCTTGTTTCGGTTTGTTTGGACTGGTGGATTTTACCGTTCGGCAGCGCAGAAAAGAAATCGGAATCCGCAAGGTGTTGGGTGCAACGGTGGCGGGCATCACGGGTTTGCTGGCCAAAGACTTTTTGAAATTGGTTGTTGTGTCCTTTGTGGTCGCGTTTCCGGTGGCCTATTGGTTTATGCAAAAATGGCTTGCTGATTTTGCCTATCGTATTGATTTGCAGTGGTGGATGTTTGCACTTGCTGGGGCCGCAGCAGTGGTGGTCGCGTTTTTGACCGTAAGTTTTCAAAGTATCCGGGCGGCTTTGGCCAACCCGGTGAAGTCCTTGCGCAGCGAATAGTTGGATTTTGTTGGTTATTTGTTGATATGGGGATTTACGAATGTCTGATTGTTGATTGTTGATGTTCGTAAATTACTCGAAATCAATTTAAAATCAATTTTTCAACCTGACTATCCTCATATTGTACAGTGGTGGTAAAATTGCCCCGGTCTTCAGGCCGGGGATTGAAAAGGAACAAAGGTAAGTCAGGGCTTTAGCCCTTGTTTTTAAGGG
>JALHPW010000543.1 GCA_022842255.1 Saprospiraceae bacterium
GCTGGCCAAACCTAGGGCAAAATACGGAATCGAGGGCAACAAATAATGCGTGGATTGTTTGGGTGTCAACATCAAAGGAAGACTGCCAGCCAATCCAAGCGCAATAAAATAGAAGGCCGATTTTGAAACCTTGACTCCTTTAAACCGGGTTTTTACCAGGTAAAAAAGCAATAAGATGCCTGGAAGAGCCAATTGCGAAAGCAGATCCAACAAAAAGGAAAACGGGTTTTCCACCTGTTTTTCGCGTTGCCCGGAAAGGGTTGGCAAAAGCTGCTGGTGCAGGTAATAATCAAGGTAGTCTTGCATTCCCGGAATGGAAAACAGGAGGAGCCCAAGGAGGAGCAAGGTGCCGAGCAGCATGAAGAAGGACTTCCCGAGCCCGCCTAAAAATCCAGTTCTTTTCAAAAAAAAGGCGGCAAACACTGGCGCAACCACCGGAAAGAAGCCAACGGGGCCCTTGCTCAAAACCGCCGCCGCGGTCAGGGCTGCTGCGATGACCAGAAACCCAAGATGGTTGTTTAGGACAGATTTTGCTGCGAAATAGGTGGAAAACAACACCAAAACGCTCATCGTACACTCCAGCATGTTGTTGGAGAACGACCAAAAGGTGATGGGTGCAACTATCCACAACAAAATAGGAAGCCATTGCGCCCCCTTTTTATGGGATGCGCCTTGAACCAATCGCGCATTCAGGAGGATGCCCATGGACGCCGCAATGGCCATACACAGCGAATACAGCCGTTCTACCCAAAAATGGTCGCCCAACAACCTGAAAAACAAGGATTGCAGCCAAAAAACCAGTGGCGGTTGCTCATAACAGACCGGATAAAGTGTGGCGGTATAGTGCGGGTGGGAAAAATCCCCCAGACCAATCGCAAGGTTCCGTGCAATGCAGGCATATGACACCCCGTCCAAAAACATGCCTTGCTGTACCAATGCTGGCAACAACAAAACCGTAAAAACAACGGCCGTAAACAACCACCAGGTTTTTGGTGTCATGATTAGGGTTGAGGAAGTTTATAGGGTTTATGGGGTTGATAAGGTTGATAATTTCGCTCAAAAAAAGGCAGGAATTATCCACTTCTCGAGTGCAATTATAAACCTTATCAACCCTATAAACCCAATAAACTAGTCCACTACTGCTTCACCACCTTCCGAACAAAGCTCCCGCTGGCCATATTTACCGTGAGATAATAAGTGCCTGCCGGCAGGTTGTTCAAATCTATAGGCAACGCAATCTTTTGATTTTCAATGCTTTTAGTGAACACCTGGCGTTGGCTGCTGTCCGTCAAGGTAATATTGACTTGTTCCATCTTCTCTAAATCCATCTCCATCAACAGGTTGCGTTTCGTTGGATTGGGTGAAAGTACAAAGCGGCTCACCGAACTGGGTAGGGTAGTGCTGCTAATGATGATGTCTATGAGGTTCGAGCTGCCAAAAACACATCCTTCAGGGGTCGTAAATGTAAGCGAATAGGTACCGTCCAGGGTTGCGATGTAGTACTGTTCCGTTGCGCCGACGATGGGTTGGTCGTTGAGGTACCATTGGCAGGTGCCACAAGGCACACTAGAGAAAATGGTATCGCCCGAAGCGCTCAGTTCCGGAATAATGACCGGCACGGGATTGATCGTCACAAGTCCGGAGGACGGGATACAAAAGGAGTCTGTCAGCACCACCGAATACTCCCCCGGTGCTGTTACCATCAGCGTCGCAACACTGTCCGTTCCCGTGGTGGTGGCAATGATATTTGCCCCATTGTACCGGGTAAGCTCATGGGGAACTGGCAGGTGGCGGGCCGTAAGTTGCACGGACCCACTCGGACAAACAATAGAATCGCTTGCCTCCAAAACAGGGTCGTCAGCGCCCACCCGCACAATCTCAAACGTATCGCGGCGGATGCAATTGTTGCCGTCTTTTGCTTCTACGCTATAAATCCCTGGGTTGAGATAGACGATTATGTTGGTCGTTTCTCCATTGGACCAGGTGTAGTTGACAGCGCCGGTACCGCCGGTAGCGGCCAACTCAATCAACCCGCTAAAACCGTCCTGGCAAGAAGTGCCTTCAAAAGCATTCACCGAGACCTGAAACGAAGAGCACAACTCCTTGATTTTCTGGATTCTACCGGAGGAAAGCAGGGCAACGTACATTTCTCCTTTGTTGTCCTCACCGTAGGAACTATACTCGTAACCACTCAGGTTTGCCAATATATTTGTCGTAAACGTCCCATTCGGGTTGCGTCTTGTGTACCACCAGCGTCCACTGCAATAGTCCGAAAAAATGTAACAGCCATACAAATCAGGGTATTGGCTGCCGCGGTAGATGAAGCCACCCGTTACGGAACATCCATTGCCGCCCGAGTGTGAGTATTCAAAAAATGGACTCACATACGCGCTGGAAGGCTGGCAACCGGAGGTATTGAAGGTATGCAAACCTTCGTAACAGCGCCAGCCGTAGTTCAAGCCGGGCGTGCCAGCGGGTTCAAAATCAACTTCTTCCCAAAGATTTTGCCCCACGTCGCCAATCCACATATCGCCCGTGAGCCGGTCGAAGGAAAAACGCCATGGATTGCGCCAGCCCAGCGACCAGATTTCTGGGAAATAATCGGCGTTGCCCACAAATGGGTTGTCGGTCGGCACTTTGTAGGGCTCTGAGATACTACTGCTGTTTACATCCAAACGAAGGATTTTACCCAGGAATGTTTTTTTGTTTTGGCCGTAATTCTGGGGGTCGCCGCCTGAGCCGCCATCGCCGAGACTGATGTACAAATACCCGTCTGGACCAAATTTCAAACAACCGCCATTATGGTTCCAATACGGCTGGTCTTGTTCGATAATGGTCAGTTCGGAGTTTGGGTCGGCCTCATTTGGGTTGTTGGGTTTTACGGAAAAACGCGCCACCCGGGTGTCACCACCATTGTTTTTGGTGTAATTGACAAAGAAATAGCCGTTTTCGGCATAGTTTGGGTGGAAAGCTAGCCCCAGCAAACCTTGTTCGTTTTGGCTGGAATTCACGCGGGGGTCGATGTTCAAAAAGGTGTCGAGCCGGTTGCCCAAGCTGTCGAGTACCCAAATGACACCATCCCGTTCTACTACGAACAGGCGACTGTCGCCACAATGGGCAATGTCGACCGGAAGGTCAAACCCACTGGCAAAATTGACCAGCTGTATTTTGGGTTGGGCAAACAAGGCGTTTTGGGGAAATGAAAGCGCCAGAATCAGCAGGGCCATGGCGGGCAGAAAGACGAGTGATTTTTTCATGGAAAGTAATTAAAACGGTAGACGGGTGAGGGTACACGGTGGACGGTACACGGAACACGGTGGACGGTATTCGGTGCCCAAAGGTAGAGGCATGGGGGACAAAATGCGAAAGCACATCCGCCGAGATGTCTCGAATTGGCGAATGTGCTTTCAAAATCGGAAACAGGGTAGACCTTCCTGGATGGGCAGTTTATTGCAGTACCAGTGCCGTTTGAACACCTTTTTGAATGCTACCCTTCATTTTTTCCAACTGGGCATCATTGGAGGTTTCCGGCGTGGATTCCAGTCTTCGGCCATTGGGCAGGTAATAGTTGAGTGTCACGTCTATATCTGTGCGCTTTCCAGCCCCGTCTTTGCGCGTTGCAAAATGACAGATTTTCCTGCCGGTAGATTTGTCTGTGAGCGTCACTTCGCCGTTTGCTTGCGTGAATTCAATTCGGCCAGTGGTTACATTATCGCGTACAGAAGCCACCAGGGTGCCGCCCTCGTTGAAAACGTCGGCATTCAGCAGGAACGTACCATCGGCTGCTTGCCGGAGACTCAGGATCTCTTGTCCCCGAAAACTGATGAGTTTACTGCAATCTTCAAATTTTACCCCGCCCATTTTGAATGCAGTTTTCTGAGCTTTCAAA
>JALHPW010000544.1 GCA_022842255.1 Saprospiraceae bacterium
TGGAATGCCAGGAAAGGCCCCCGTCCACCGATTGCCAAACGTGCTCGGTATTGAACCCTGCAAAAACGGCAAACACACGGGTGTCGTCGCCTGGATAGTAGGCAATATCCATACAAACACGGTTGGGCAACCCGGTCATTTGGGTAACATTTTGATTGGCCACATCGATTTTGTACACCCTTGCCTCATCGGTAACGGTGGGTGCGGTACTGCAATAAACCAAATCGGGGTTTTCGGGACTAATGGCAATGGTCAGGATAGCGTCGCCGTCGGCTATAAAATCAGTGACCGGACTCCAGCTTTCACCGCCATCGTCGGAACGCCAGAGGTTTTGGGTGCCTGCATACATGATATCTGGATTGCTCGCGGAGATTTCAAAAGGACCATTAAAAGCGGCATTTCCACTGATTTCATTGCCGATTCCATACCAACTTTGTCCGCCATCAATGCTTTTGTACATATTCAGGTACTGGGAAGAACCGTACATAATTTGGTCGTCCAGTGGGTTGATAGCGGCGCACTCCCCGTCGCCGCCGAGCACGCGCGTCCAGGACGGATCGCCGTAATACACCGCGGTGGAATTGTCTTGCATCCCCCCCACCGCGAGTGTGGGGTTGACCGTCGAACTACCCAAATTGGCGTAAAACTGCTGGGTCTGATAACCGCCATTGCGACCTTCCCAGCTTTCACCACCGTCGTAGGAAACAAACAGACCGCCATCGGTTACAAGATACACTTTGTTTTCATCGCCTGGCACGTAATAAGCCCGGTGAATATCCGCGTGAACATAATCCGGCGGGCCTTCCGATGTGCCCGCTGGTACGTAGCCAAAGTTCCATTTATACCAGTATGTTTTTTGCTCCACGTCTGCCCCGCTATTGGTTGATTTCCAGGCATCTATACCCACCCAGACGAAGGTGTTTGGGTCGTTGGGATGCACCGCCACGTCGTGTGAATACCAGCCCTGGTATTTGCTCACATCCACTGTGCTGACCTTCGTCCAGGAGGTGCCCCCGTTGACGGATTTGAAAAGGCCGTTTTGGGCAAAAGCTTCGCCCACAGAGGCATACAATACGCTGGTCTGCGTGGGACAAATGGTCAAGAGCGTCTTACCGGAAAAAGTGCTGGGGAGTCCGCCTGTAAGTTTCAAAAAGGTGGTGCCCCCGTTGACGCTCCGGTAAATACCGCTCACATCCTGGTCGTCGAGCGAACCGTGGGTCACAAATATCCGGCTTGTATCGGCAGGGTCAATTTCGATGTCCACAGCCATACGTTTGTTGTGGATGGTATGCCAGTTTGCACCAGCATCCCAGCTGCGCAGCAAGCCTTCGGTGGTGGCAGCCAATATGGTAGCCGGGCGTAGTGGGTTGATTTTGATGTCCTGCACCCCGCGCAATTGACCGTAGCTCCAGTCGAGGCTTTTGCTCCAGGTAGCGCCGCCATCGGTGCTTTTCAAAATACCGATGCCGTAGGTGCCGCGGGTAACGCGGATGGCAACGTTGGGGGCGGAATTTTCCAAGTTGTACACCTCGCCGGTGCCAGCGTACACGATGTCCGGGTTGGAAGGGTCGAGCGCGATGGCGCTCACACCAAGTACTGGGAAGCCCGTTTCCACGCGTTGCCAGGCCGCAGCTCCACGGCCTGCGGTGGTGCTTTTCCAAATACCGCCTGAAGCACTGCCCAGCCATAAGATATTGGTATCCAATGGATTGACGGCCATGCATAGCGTTCGCCCGCCGATGTTGTCAGGTCCGAGTGCTTCCCATTCCGGACTGCGGTCGCCGCGGAGTTGGGCGGAAAGGCGCATTTGAGCGAGGGCTTCGGAATATTTTTCGGTATAAAATTTACCGTCGGGGAAGGTGCGTGCCATGCCCCAGTACAGGAATGCAGCGCCCGCCTGGGAAGGAGCTTGTTTCCGTTTTTCAGGGGATTTGTGGGAGTAGTAGTGTACGGTCGCCGCCGCTAAAGCGATGGCGAGTAAAGTGGGTAACCCGAGTAAAAGTAGTTTTTTCATTTTTGGATAAAATTATTTCAGCCCAAAAATGCGCATTAGCCCTGTAAATCAAGGAACGTAACAATGTTTTGGCCCAACGTGGCAAAATTCGAGACCTTTGGAACTTCATCCGCCAAAAAACACTTTGGTGGAAAAACTGTCCGATGAATACCGACTTACTCAAAACCGAACTCTCGTTTCGCACGGCCCGCTCCGGGGGCGCCGGGGGTCAAAACGTGAATAAAGTGGAAACCAAAGCCGAAGCCCTGCTCGATGTTGCGGCTTCACAGGCGCTTTCCGAGGAGGAAAAAAGACTGGTTTTTGAAAAACTCGACAACCATATTTCCTCGGAAGGGATACTCTCGGCCACCAACCAAACGGAACGTTCACAGTTGATGAACAAACACCTGGCAGAGGAAAAACTGATTCGATTGATCGAAAAAGCGCTGCACAAACCCAAACGCCGCAAGATTACCCGGGTCCCTCAATCCGTGATTGCTAAGCGCTTGAAAAGCAAAAAAATAAACTCGGAGAAGAAGGCGGCCCGCAAGACGAGCTTGGGCGATTGGACTCCTGATTAATGGTAATGGGCCACGGATTGCACGGATGAGACACAGATTTCTTTTTATCCGTGCCTCATCCGTGCAATCCGTGGCCCATTGGATTTATTGTTTGACGGGCGCAGGCGCTTTCAAATGCTTGTCCAAAAAGCTCAAAACGCCGCTGTAGCCTTTCATTTCATTTTCCTTTTTCACAAAACCGTGGCCTTCATCCGGGAATACGACGTACTCCACTGGCACGTTGTTTTTCTTGACGGCTTCCACGATTTCGTCGGATTCGACCTGGAGTACCCGCGGGTCGTTGGCGCCTTGTAGCACCATGATTGGGTTTTTCACATTTTTTGCGTGAAAAAGCGGCGAAATCCGATGTAAACGAACAGAGTCCGCCGTAGTTGGGTCGCCGAGTTCGGCATAAAGCGCTTTGCGGAACGATTCCCAGTACGGTGGAATAGAATTGAGGGTACGCAGCCAGTTGGTCACGCCAAAAATATTGACGCCCACCTTGAACTCATCGGGCGTGAAGGTCATGGCCGCCATGGTCATGTAACCGCCGTACGAGCCGCCGATGATTCCAATGCGATCCTTGTCAATGTAATCGAGCGATTGAAGATGTTTTTTACCATAGATGCAATCCTGCAAATCCTTCTCTCCGTGGTTCTGGTCGTCCATTTTGTAAAATGACTTTCCGTAACCGCTGCTGCCCCGGTTGTTCACCATGAGCACGGCGTAGCCGTGATTCACCAGATATTGGATAAAGGAACTGTAGCCTACACGCGATTGTCCGCCGGGGCCCCCGTGTACCCACACCAAGGCTGGTACTTTATTGGTCGCCGTAGCATTCAAGGGCTTGTAGTAGATGGCGGGAATATCCAGCCCGTCGAACGATTTGTAGCGCACCACGGTAGCCGTAGCCAGGTCTTCCGGATCGATTTCGGGAGAGGCGTTGTTGGTGAGGCGTTTGAGTTCCTTGGTGTCAAAATTGTACACATAGAGGTCGTTCGGCGATTTGGAGGTGCCCACCGAAAGGCGCATCATTTTTTCGCTGGGAGCGATGTTGACCGCCGATACGTCGCCGTCGGGGATGGCTGGGAAGGCCACTTCTTTGCCGGTGGCATCACGAATTACGAGTTTGTTTTTGCCATCTTCATTGATGCCGATGACTTGATATTTGCCGTTTTCGGATTGGTAGGCGTACATCACGTCCCAAGTGGTTTCAAAATCGGTTTTGCGCGCTCCTGTGGCCAGGTCGTAAGCCACGAGGTAGGAAAATTCCTTGCCCACATCGGTGGTGTAAAAGAAAGTTTTGCCGTCGGCGCTAAAGCCGGA
>JALHPW010000545.1 GCA_022842255.1 Saprospiraceae bacterium
CTCACGGGCATCGCCAAGCAAGTGGTGAAATACAACCGGCCAGACGGGGTGCCGCTCTCCGGCACACTTTATCTGCCCGCCGATTACAAACCTGGTCAAAAACTACCCTTGTTCCTCTGGGCTTATCCACTCGAATATTCCGATAAAGCCACCGCCGGACAAGTGCGCGTGACCGACAATACCTTTACGTTTTATCGCAACGATTCGCCCCTGTTCATGGTCACCCAAGGCTACGCGGTGCTCATGGATGCCACCATCCCCATCGTGGGCGACCCGGAAACCATGAACAATACCTTCCTGGAGCAAGCTACCGCTTCGGGCCGTGCAGCCATCGATTTTCTGGACTCCTTGGGCATCATCGACCGCAATAAAGTAGGCGTAGGTGGACACTCGTATGGGGCCTTTATGACCGCTAATTTGTTGGCACACAGCAATGATTACGCGTATGGCATCGCACGTTCGGGCGCCTACAACCGTACCCTCACGCCGTTTGGGTTTCAGAGCGAACGCCGTTCGTTTTGGGAGGCGAAAGACATTTACATGAATGTGTCGCCCTTCAATTTTGCCGATAAAATCAAAAAGCCGCTCCTGCTCGTACACGGCGAGGCCGACAACAACCCGGGCACTTTCACCGTCCAATCCGAACGTTTGTACCAGGCCATCAAGGGCAACGGCGGCACCGCCCGATTGGTGTTGTTGCCACATGAAAGCCATGGATACCGCGCCCGGGAGAGTGTGCTGCACGTGTTGGCTGAGATGTTTGATTGGGCCGGGAAATATGGTGGACCGGCGAAGCCGTAGGTTTCATGCTACACTGCAGTTTCACGCAACGACGCAACGACGCTACGTTTTAGAGGGATAGGTTTCACGCAACGACGCTACGGCGCTACGTTTTAGAGGGATAGGTTTCACGCAACGATGCAATGAGCGATCAAATACGTTGCGTCGTAGCGGCGTTGCGTGAAATTAAAGCGTTACGTGAAATTACGGCGCTGCGTGAAATGGCGGTGTAGCATGAAACATACCCTATACATTGCAAGAAAAAGCCACCCAAACATGAAAGACAATTTCTCCCAACAATCCTCCAGTTACGCCCAATTCCGGCCGGGATACCCTGCGCAACTGTTTGATTTTCTGTTTAAAAACTGCCAAAATTTCGACCGCGCCTGGGATTGCGCCACGGGCAACGGACAAATCGCATCCGTGCTCGCAGAGCGGTTTCGGCAGGTGGAAGCCACCGACATCAGTGAAAACCAATTGAAAAATGCCACCCAAAAACCCAATATCCATTACCAATTGGGACGGGCGGAATCGCCAGATTTTCCGGACCACCGTTTCGATTTGGTGACCGTGGGACAGGCTGCGCACTGGTTTGATTTTGAGCGTTTTTACCCGGAGGTTCGTCGAGTGATGAAGCCTGGTGGATTGCTTGCCCTGGTGGGGTACAACCTGCTCCGGGTGGATGCGCCGACGGAGGCTGTGATTGAACATTTTTACAACACGATTCTGGACGGCTGCTGGGACCAGGAGCGGCATTTGGTGGAAAAAGCCTACACCACCATTCCGTTTCCGTTTGATGAAATCGAGTTTCCCGACATGGCCTCGGAATATTCCTGGCAGGTAGAAAACCTTTGGGGCTACCTCGGCACCTGGTCGGCCGTGCAGCATTTCATTCGAAAAAATGGATACAGCCCGCTGGATGAGAAATTCGAAGCGCAACTAACGGAAGTCTGGCCAGAGGGCGTGACCAAAACCGTGCGGTTCCCAGTTTTTGGGCGGGTTGGCCGTTAAATTGAGGTCAGTCTTACCGATTTAGAATAGTAGAACACGGATGACACGGATTGGACACGGATTTAATCTTTTGCAGTCCTAAATCCGTGTCTAATCCGTGTCATCCGTGTTCCCCCCTCTTAGTTTCCCAACAATTTATCAATCCATGGCAGAACCACTAAAAAATATCTTTTCCCGCCGACTCATCGAACCTTTTGCGGCTGAAATCCAAGCCGCTTGGCCAAAATTCCCAACGCAATCCTTTCTGAATCAGGTATTTGACTCAAACTGGGAAAACCTCGAACTCAAACAGCGGGTGCGGCACATCAGCCACGTGTTGCGCGCCCAATTGCCGGCGGCTTATCCAGATGCCCTTGAAATCGTGGTCAAAACCACCCAGCGCTACCTGGACCGGCACGGAGAAAAACTGACCTTTGAGTACACGTTTCTGCCAGATTTTGTGGAAACCCACGGTCCAGATTACCCCGACGCCTCCATCCCAGCGCTCGAAACGCTCACCCAGTGGAGCAGCGCGGAGTTTGCCGTACGGCCTTTTCTGCTGCGCTACCCAGAGCGGATGCACGCGCAGATGTTGCATTGGTCCGGCCATAAAAGTCCCATGGTTCGCCGACTAAGCAGCGAAGGCATCCGCCCCAGATTGCCTTGGGGCATGGGTGTGCCGATGCTCAAAAAAGACCCTTCGCCGATTTTGCCCATCCTCGAAAACCTGAAAAACGACCCGGCCGAAACCGTACGCCGTTCGGTGGCCAACAACCTGAACGACATTGCAAAAGACCATCCGGAATTGGTGCTTTCCATTGCGGACCGCTGGCTCGGGCATTCGGCGGAGACCGATTGGGTGGTGCGGCACGCTTGTCGGGGTTTGTTGAAAAAGGGAAATGCGGCAGCACTAGCCCATTTTGGGTTTCAAAAAGGCGTGGCGGGCATTGAAGTTTCGAACCTTGATTTTTCTAAAAAAGTGCGGCTTGGCGGGCGGCTGGAATTTTCTTTTGTGGTTACAAATACCGAGCCTTCAGCTGCTCAAATTCGCCTCGAATACGGAATTGACTACCAAACCTTGTCCGGCAAAACCTCTACCAAAGTGTTCAAAATCAAAGAATTAACGCTTCAAACTGGGGAGTCTATTCAAATTGCCAGACACCAGGGTTTTCAAGATTTCACCACCCGGAAACACTATGTGGGGAAACATGTATTGAGGGTTTTGGTCAATGGGGCCGAACTGGCCGAATCGGAATTTGAGGTAATCGTGTAGCAAGTTCCGGGCTTTTCTGACTTTTGTGCCCGATGTACCAGTTATTCAAACCACTACTTTTTGCGCTGTCCCCGGAAGCTGCGCACCGAATCACGTTTCAGTTGCTCGACCTCGCTGCGGCATTCCCGCCCACCCGTTGGTGGATGCGCTCCATGTTTTGTCATGCTGAAAAAAAACTGGAAAGACAGGTTTTCGGACTAAACTTCCCCAATCCTGTGGGACTTGCCGCCGGATTTGACAAGGACGGAAAACACATCCCCGGACTGGCCTGCCTGGGTTTTGGCTTTATCGAGGTGGGGACCGTTACCCCGCTTGCCCAGGATGGCAACCCGCAGCCGCGGCTGTTTCGTTTGCCAAAAGATAAGGCACTCATCAACCGCATGGGTTTCAACAACGAGGGCCTGGACGCGCTCGTTGAAAACCTGAAAAAACTTCGTCAACAAGGCGCTTTAAACGGGACCCTCATCGGCGGGAACATCGGTAAAAACAAAATTACCCCCAACGAAACGGCCGTGAACGACTACCTGCTTTGTTTTGACAAGCTGTTTCCCTGGGTGGATTATTTTGTGGTGAATGTTAGTTCGCCCAACACCCCGGGGCTGCGCGAATTGCAGGAAAAAGAACCGCTAACCCGGCTGCTGAACTTATTGCAGGAAAAAAATCGCGCCCAGACTTCGCCCAAACCCATCCTGCTCAAAATCGCCCCGGATTTGACCGACAGCCAATTGGACGACATTGCGGACATCGTTCGTGCCACGGGTTTAGCGGTTGTGATTGCGAAATATATCTGTATTTCAATAGTGTTTTTTAGATTAACTGTATTCGAAAT
>JALHPW010000546.1 GCA_022842255.1 Saprospiraceae bacterium
GTTTCTGTTGACGACGGGGTAGTGGGGCGTTCCATTTGGTTGATTGGCGAAGTTGGGTGTGTAGGTTTTTTCTTGAAAATCAACGCTTTGTGTGGTTTGCCCCTTGCCGGGATCCCGAAAAAATCGGGATCCCTTTGGGGCGGCTCATTTGGTTTGTTGGCCGATTGAAGCGTGTTTTGTTGACCTCGGTCTGCTCGCGAGCAATGCCCGCGAGCGACACGAGGCCCTATCCTGGATGATTATAGCCGAAGTATGTTTTGGGGGCGGAACAAGATGATCCAGCTTTCCAGCGCAAATACGATGGGGTGGCGTCCTGCAGGGATTTCGATATCCTGTCCGAATACAAATGCGGGCAGTTGCAGCGGCGTGGCCAACTCGAACCAGGCCGCCCCAAGCATGCTGCGGATGGTGTCGGACACCATGCCCATCACCGGGAAGGTGGCCATGATGGCGCCGCTTTCCATGAGCGAGAGTTGGGCGTATGCGCAACAGGGTCTGTCGGGACCTTTGGGCGGCCTGGTTTTCTCCATAATGGTGAGGCTGTATCGTTCGGTTCCTTCTACACTGGTCCGTACCCAAGTGCTCGGGACGGAGGGCGTTTTGGGTGTTTGAGGTAGGGTGGGTATGTTGAAACGTGTCATGGTGTTTTGCTTTTCTGATGAGACAAAGGTGTGGGTGCTGGATTTTTGGAAGTACCGACAGTTTAGCAGGTTTTTTTGGGTTTTTTTGGAGGGGAATATGATGGTTTTTAGAGTGTAACTATCTGTTTATCAGTTGTTTGTGAGGCTTTCTTGTGTTCGCGGTTAGCGACGCAATTTTTTAAAGGATTAGCCTCCTATTGTGTCTAGATCGCCGACCAGTGTTGACTGTTGGTCAGGTGATAATGATTCCCATTGTTCGGCAGATGAAAGTTGTCCAGTGGAGATAAGCAGTGCAATAATGATTTGAAGCATGATAGAGGTTCGTTGGCTCACCAAATTTGAGAAATGGTGGATGAAATGATGATTGTTTGATTTCAGTACAAAAGTCCCAGTAGCGCTCATCATCCAATACGACAGTTATAGATTAAAGCCGTAATAAAAACGACCTTGTTTAGTACATTGAATGTAATAAAAAAGCATTGATAATCAGGTTGTTAGGTTGATTTGTTTCAGGCTACAATGTTCGAAGTATGGATAGTTTTATTGGCTTCTTGTCCCCATTTATTGGCGTATACAAGAGGAATGCTTCCTGAAAAGTGTTACAGAAATTGTCTTGTTAGACCGGATACCAAACTGGTCAAGGTTGTCTAAATTCAATTCCTTAAATGCCTCAAGGGGAATTCAGAATGGCGTCAGGATCAATACACTGGTTTGATTTTAGCCAAAAATCGACGTGAGAGCGCCATATTTTGAGATGCCAAAGATTTTAGTTCAAAGTGTTCGTCTCCTGTGCAGATGCTCCCGAGCCATATTTTCACGAAATTGAAGTAATACTGCGACCTAATGACGATGGAATCAAAATCAGAGGAGTTTGACTGGGAATAAGTTGAAAAAAGTGTTATAAATTTTGAGCGGGTACTAAGCGCACATTTACACCAGAAATCAAACACCTATCTAATCTCTTTTCTGGTATGATTAAGGAACTCACCGAACTGGTTATATTGATGGAGCAATCAATACCCAATCATGAAGATTTACTCAATTTTTTATCGAAAAACGACCGTGATGCACTCAAACTGTTTCATGCAGTTCAGGCAAATAGATTTCGTACGGAGGCGGAAGCCATTGAGAAGGCTAAGGTGGGAGAACGGACTAAATTCAGACAGGTGGCTAAAAACCTCTTACATTACCTGGAGCAGATGGTATTGTGCATTGGACTAGACAAACAGGTGTCCGACGACTTGAGCCATAGTAGGACAAAAGGCTTTCAATTAATGGCGATTGCAAAGACTTTAGGCCCTCTCGCCTGTAAAAATGCTGGAAGAAAAGCCGCAGAAGATTTGTTGAAAATTGGTCAACAATATGCCCGTCCGGAATTTGTAGTTGAAGCGGCAAAAGTACTTATGGACTATGCGTCGGTTGCTGGCGACGACTTAAAGGAGTTTGACAAGTATCTTGCACTGTATGAAGAATACAATCAATGGCGATTACTGGAAGAGCGTGCCCAAATTTATGTTGACAAGCTAAAGACCCCATTTATCAAAAAAAAGAGTTTGCAAAAAGAACATGTAATCCTTGCCCAAAAACATATTGACGAACTGGCCCCATTTGCTGGAGTTGCTGCGTCCCATCATTTTCATCTCTGTTATTATAGTTTGCAATCAGTCCGCTATTTGACAGATGCTAAGTATAGACTAGCGTCCGATTTACATGATGAGGCCATACTATATTTTGAGGCCCGTCCATATTCATGCCGAAACACGTTAAATATATTCTATTCTCTTGAAATTGCAAACTGCGTTTACTTGGTAGACTATAACCGTGGAGGAAAATACTTCCAAAAGGCAGTAGAAATGGCATCAGTTGGAAGCGTCAACTGGTTCAACACCCTAGAACTAGGCTTTTACCTTCGTATGCACGAACAAAATTACCTCGGGGCAGCAGAAATCTATGTTACAGCTACAAAACACAAACGTTTCACAATCCTCAGGGACTCAAAACGAGAAATTTGGCATATCCTAGGCGCCTATCTCTACATCATGCAAAAACTAAGCGGCGCAGACATCCCGGAAGGCATGGTACCCAAGGTCAAAAGCAGCAAATTCCGGAATGACATCAAGGATTTTTCGCACGATAAGATGGGCATGAACATTGCCATACTCGCCGCAGAGGTACTGCTCGATTTTGTGGAAGAAAAGGACGATGAACTCTGGGACCGCATCGCATCCCTCGAAAAATACCGGGAACGCTACCTGCGTAACAACGAAGACACCCACCGGTCGCAGTTGTTTATCAAGGTCTTGACCATTCTTTCCAAATACAACTACGACTGCAACAAGTTCCTCGACAAAGCAGAACCCTATCTGGCCGAGATGCGGCGCTCCCCGCTGCAACTCTCCAACCAGGCCCATGAATTGGAAATTGTACCCTATGAGCAACTCGTGCGCGCCATCGCGAACCATCTCAAGCGCCGTTGGGGGAATAAGGGGGGGGAGCCGAATGAAGGGGTGAAAAAAGCTATGCTGGGAGTTTGAAAAATTGGCGGGACCTCTGCATATTACATGCTGATAATCAACTTTTTTAAACAAATCCGTTAAGCGTTATAAGTTTAGTGTATATGAAAACTGCAACCAAGCTTTTAATATTACTTTGTTTTTACGCAACTCCTAACATACATAGTCAATCTGTCTTAGGGGTTGAAGTGGGGTATGGGTTTCCTTGGGCTGCGGACGAGCTTTCCGATGGGAATATTATGTCTATGGGGACAGAAATTAGAGAAATTGACGGAATCAATTGGTCTTTTGGGGCTGGAAGGAATTACGCTGCATCCTTTAGCCATTTTTTAACCTCTTCGATTGAAGCCAAATATGCGGTGTCTTATCTTGACGGAGGCACTGTGAGTAGAACCGTTAAATTTCCGAATGCAACTACTTTAGGTGAATATAAATCTAGTATCCTTTGGCTGTCTCCAACTTTAATCTTCAATTTAAGTAAAAAGAGATTTAGGCCATATGTTTATGTTGGGTTTATGCTTGGCGTTGGGCCAAAGATTATTGACAGCAATAGCACTATTTCCAATAGTGGAATGACAGAATCCAAATATGTTTTCTCTGGAGGGGTAATACATGGGGTGTCTTCTGGGATTGGTCTTAAACTCTATGTGAAGAAAGCCGCCCCGTGGTATATTAGCACAG
>JALHPW010000547.1 GCA_022842255.1 Saprospiraceae bacterium
ATGCCGGGGGTGGGCAAAGACGGCGGCAGCATCACGGCCTTGCAGCCCTACATTGACGGCCAATTTGGGCCATTTCAGGGAACGCCCACATTTTTTGTCATCGCACCTGGCTCTGGGGCCGTTTCGTTCGACATTCGCGGCAATTCGCCCAGCGAAACCATGGAGTTGCTACAGCAAAAAATAGAATCCTTTTTCCCAAAAGAGTGCAGCCTCCAAAATCCCTTTGGTACTGCCTTGGAGGATGTTCAAATCAAGGTAGATGGAGGTGTTTTTGACACCAGTTTTGTGGCCAATGGCACCTACGACCTGTCGCAGGTTGCTGCGTTGCAAAATACTGCTTACACCATCAAGCCTTCCAAAACTGGCCACCCAAGCGGACTCACCACCTACGATTTGGTTTTGATTTCCAAACATATACTCGCTATCGAGCCTTTTCAATGCCCTTGGCAGATTACGGCGGCTGACATGAACTGTTCAGGGAGCATCACCACGTTTGATATCGTGACCGCGCGGAAAGTCATCCTTGGCATTCTGGATTCTTTCCCTTGCGGCTCTTGGGGATTTTTGCCAGATACTGTTGTGGTGTCTGAGGGCGGCTGTCAGGATTTTGTGGGGGTGCAATTGGGCGATGTGAATGCAGGCCCTTGCCACGATAGCCTTGGGGCAGGTGCAGACGCTCGAACCTCGCCGCAAATGCTGTATTTCCAAATGCATGATTTCAGCCCCGGCGAAACAGCCCGCGTTGAGGTGTTTCTGGGACAGGATATCCAGCTCACCGGCTTGCAATTAGCGTTGGATTTTGACCCTAAAATTTTGAAAATCAATAAGATTGAATCAACTTTACTCGAGGCGTTTGATTCTGATTCCTATCGATTGGACGAGCGCCAAGCACGCATCTCCTGGGTCCAAGCCAATGGGCAATCCATTGCAGCCGGGTCCGCATTCTTGACGCTTCAGGTGACTGCTCCGCAGGGCGGCTCCATTGCGGAATTGCTTCATTTTTCCAACCAAGGGCTCGCAGCGGAAGCCTATGATACAGCGGGCAACATACATCCGCTTGAACCTGCATTTCCACCCAGTTCAGCATCCTTTTCCATCCTACCTAACCCCAGTGCAGGCCGTTTTACCCTTCGGGCCGATTTGGAATACGCCCAAGACCTAATGGTTCAAGTCCTGGATTTGCAAGGCAAAATCATTTTTGAAAAAACTTGTACGGCCATCAAAGGCCCTAACAGTTGGGAAATGGAAATTCCGGCAAAAACATCCGGTCTGTATTTCCTGAAAGCCAACGGAAAAGTAGCAGGGAAACTCTTGGTCCGGTAATGCGCTTACCTTTGTCTATTATTTTTCAATACAACTATGTCAACAAGCAAAGGAATCAACCGCGAAACCATGCTGCTCATTGTGGTGGCTGTGTTCGGACTGGCAGGATTGGCCGCGCTGCAATTTGCACAAAAAGGCCCTTCCGATAGCGAAAACAAAGCCTTGGTACAGGCTGAAAGTCAGCAAATTAGCAGTGACGCCCAGACTTCTGCCCAATTCCAAAAAGTTACGGGCAAAATCATGGATACCGATAAGCTTCCGGAAGCCGGTCAGCCTTTCAAATTCTACCTCATCGAATCGAGCAACGGCCCAATCTATGAACTGGATTTGGGCGATGGCAAACCTCGTCGCCCGTTTGTAAACGGTGTGGTGGACTGCATTTTTCCGGAACAAAAGAGCTTCCCGGTTACCCTCTATGCTCGGTATGAAGGGCAGGAGGTGATGCTACAGCGCATCAACCAACTGGTGCTGGCGCACAAGAAAAAAACCAACCCGGTAGGGACGGTGGTGGATTACTAAACCTACATAATGAAAAAAGCTACCCTCGGCCTCCTTTTATTCCTCCCGCTTGCGCTCATGGCACAATCTGCTTTTACCGTAACGTTCCCCGCACGCTTGTCCGAAAAACCATTGGATGGGCGCTTGTTGCTCATTTTTGCCAAAGATGAAGGTTCAGAGCCTCGTTTTCAAGTGCGCGAAGACTTCAAATCTGCCCAAATTTTTGGTCTGGACGTCGAAGATTGGAAGCCTGCCGAAATCCGGTTTTTCAATGGAAAAGAATTTGGCTATCCGATCCAAAACCTGGCGGATTTGCCACAAGGGGAATACTTCGTGCAAGCCGTTTTGCACAAATACGAGACCTTCCACCGCAAAGACGGGCACACGGTGAAGATGCCCATGGACCGCGGGGAGGGCCAACAATGGAACCTAGCGCCTGGAAACCTTTTTTCCAAACCCTTGAAAATCAAGGTGAATGTTCGCCTGGAAAGCACCATCAACCTAGAGCTGACGGAAGAAATCCCCCCAATCCCCAAACCGGCCGATACCAAATACATCAAGCACATCGAAATACAGAGCAAGTTGCTCAGTGAGTTTTGGGGTCGGCCCATGACCCTAGGCGCGCACGTCTTGTTGCCAGAAGGTTGGGACGAGCACCCGGAGGTTCGTTATCCTTTGGCCATCTATCACGGACATTTTCCGGCGGATTTTGATGGTTTCCGGACTGAACCGCCCGACCCGGATTTGAAGCCCGACTATAGCGAACGTTTCAAATTGCACGGCTACAACCGCATCGTGCAGCAAGAAGCCTACGATTTTTACAAAATGTGGACAGGGCCAAATTTCCCGCGCGTGCTGGCCATTGAAATACAGCATCCTTGTCCGTTTTACGATGATTCCTACGCCGTCAATTCGGCCAATGTGGGTCCGTATGGCGATGCCATCATGTACGAGCTTATCCCCGAAATTGAGCGTCGTTTCCGGGGCATTGGGGAAGGTTGGGCAAGGTTTACGTATGGCGGCAGTACAGGGGGCTGGGAAGCCTTGGCGGTGCAGGTGTTTTATCCTGACGAGTTTAATGGATGTTATGCGGCCTGCCCAGACCCGATTGATTTTCGGGCCTTTACGGTGGTCGATTTATACTCGGACACAAACGCCTATTACCGCGAGGGGGATTTTGCAAAAATCGAACGTCCAGGGGCACGTAACTATCTCGGACATGTCAGTACCACCCTTAAAAACATCAATCACCTCGAACTGGCGCTCGGCACCAAAACCCGAAGCGGACAGCAGTTCGACATCTGGGAAGCCGTTTCCTCACCTGTGGGGAAAGATGGGTACCCGGAACGGATTTGGGACAAGCTGACCGGCGAAATCAATCCAAAAGTGGCGGAGTACTGGAAAGAAAACTACGACCTGAGTTGGATCATGAAACGGGACTGGGCCAAAAACGGCTCCAAATGGCGCGGGAAAATCCACATTTACTGTGGCGACATGGACAATTTCTACCTCAACAACGCGGTGTATCTCGCAGAGGAAATGTTGCGCGCCCAAGACAACCCGCCCTTCGACGGCGAGGTTGATTACGGCGACCGGGCCGAACACTGCTGGAACGGCGACCATTCGCAGCCCAATGCGATTTCTCGGCTGCGTTACCACCGTTTTTTCATCCCGAAATGGACCGAGCAGGTGCAGAAGCGGGCGCCGAAAGGAGCTGATTTGAAGGGTTGGAGGTATTAAGTTTTACCTTATATTTGCAGTGCCTCCAAGCAAATATGAAGAACCCAAGAAAGATTAAATCGAAGGACCCCCCAATAAAAATTGGTCTTATAATCGGCGCTGGTAGTGGACCGCGGCTTGCATATATATTCAAAGATTTCCTATTCGGGTTAGCACAAAAACAGGGCATAAACCTAGAGTTCATGGAAGACCCACTTCCAGAAGAAAAACTTTACCATTCATATCAAAGCCTTGAAATAGAGACTGGAGGGGACTCTAACCAATTCAA
>JALHPW010000548.1 GCA_022842255.1 Saprospiraceae bacterium
AATGAAACGCAGTATTTCGCCAACGTGCCGCCCGTAGCCTGGGAGTTTTACATAGGCGGCTACCAACCCGCGCAAAAATGGCTCAAAGACCGCAAAGACCGGGAATTGGGCTTTGAGGATATTTTACACTATCAAAAAATCGTGGTGGCTTTGGTGGAAACGGATAGGATTATGGGGGAGGTGGATAAAGTGGGGGTGGTGTAGATTCACATCGCTTGCCCACCCATTCAAGCATTTTTACAAAATTAGAGAGGGGGGGTATAAGCCCGTTTTCTACCCTTATTTTTGCCATTCATAAAGCTGCAAAATTTAGCTGAAAACCAGTTCAAAAAGTGGTGTTTTGACAAATTTGTACCCTCATTGTACCTATTTTTCATAACTGATTGACAATCAATACACATCACTTTTTGTATTGGAAAGTAACCTCCCAAAAACACAACCACTAAACCGGCAAACGACTAAGCATTCCCAGCCAATTCAAAACTCCGCCTACCTTTGCGCTCTCCCACCCTACAGCCGCTTGCGCAAACTCCCATGCTCCCAACAATAAAGTCCCCCACCCAAGAAAAAACCCGCCTCCACCCGCGCAACCGGCACCGAGCGCGCTATGATTTCAAACAGCTGACCCAGGCTTGTCCGGAACTGGCTCCCTTCGTGCAGTTGAACATCCACAACGACGAATCCATTGATTTTGCCAACCCGGAAGCCGTCAGGATGCTGAATACAGCCCTGTTGAAGCAGTATTATGCGCTCCAGTTTTGGGACATCCCGCCGGGTTATTTGTGTCCACCCATTCCGGGTCGCGCGGATTACATTCATTATGTTGCGGAATTGCTGGGTCGTCACAACTACGGCAAAGTGCCCACCGGCAAAAACGTTAAGTGTCTGGACATCGGCGTGGGCGCCAATTGTATTTACCCAATCATTGGAAACCACGAATACGGTTGGAGCTTCATTGGGTCTGATATTGACCCGGTTGCGCTGGAATCTGCCAACAAAATCATCGCTGCCAACCCAAATTTGAAAGGATCGGTTGAATGCCGCTTACAAACCAACCCAGCCGACATTTTTTACGGGGTGTTGCAAAAGGATGAAATCATAGACCTGGTCGTTTGCAACCCGCCTTTCCACGCTTCGGCGGAAGATGCCAAAGCGGAATCCCTGCGCAAGGAAAGCAACCTGAAAAAAGAGGCCGTCACGACCCCTACCCTGAATTTCGGCGGACAACAAGGCGAGCTTTGGACGGATGGCGGCGAGGAAAAATTCGTTCGCGCCATGGTGCGCCAAAGTCGGCAATTCCTGCATTCTGTCTTTTGGTTCTCCTCGGTGGTGGCTAAAAAATCGCACCTGCAAGGGATATATGATGAACTCAGGAAAGCAAAAGCCGAGGACGTCAAAACCATTCCCATGGGCCAGGGCAACAAAACCAGCCGGATTGTTGCCTGGACTTTTTTGACCAAAGAGGAGCAAAAAGCCTGGCGGAATGGTCGCTGGAATGCTGAGACGAAACCAGCTCCAGCCCCTCCAAAGGAGCTTATTGTTGGGAAATTTCAGCGGAAGGAGAAGGCTTGATTATGCTTTCCAGTGTGCGCCCATGAACTCGGGTTTGAGAATAAAAAATCGATAGGTTGTCTCGTACGTGCTTTTTCACCGCAGAGGCGCGGAGTCATAACAATTTGATTATTAACAGCTTCGCGTCTCTGCGCCTCTGCGGTGAAAACAAAAACATAACTTGTAAGACTGCCTTCATTCTCACGCTTCTATTGAGAATAGCGTTTTTAGGCGTTTTGCTCATTCCCGACATGGACAGGTAAATTAATATTCAAAAACAAACAATTGCGGCGCCAAGGTATTTAGCGGTCTGTCATTTAAATACAGATCGATCAATGAAACCAAGCGTCCTGCTCTTACTTGTTTTTACCCCCTTCTGCGCCCTGGCGCAAACCACCCTCCAACTCCCGCTCAATCCCGGACGAATCAGTCCCGGCACCGATATCAAGCGCGCTGGGAACGGCGATTATTTGATGAGCACTTACTTCCCCGGAGCGGTCGTTTTTGATGGTGGCGATTCTAACCTAACGCGTTTTAGCCTCCAAGATGGCGTGGCCTGGAGCAAGGATTTCTTCTTCGACTTTCCGAATGGCGGTAGTTATGTGTCCGAATGGCCCCAGCAATCGGCGATTCTGTTAACGGCCTTTGTGCTCGATACGTTTTACAACAAGGTGCTGGTAAAACTCGACCCGCAAGGCAACGTACTCTGGTCGCGCCGCTACGGGAAAGCCCGGGATGTGTCGGCGGTTGGGATTTTCAACGGCAAAACCCTGGCCACACCCTTGCCTGACGGCAATGTACTACTGGCTGGCGGCGCATCGGCCATTTTTTCCAGTGCCGGGGACAACGACCTGTTTGTGGGCAAAATAGACCCCAATGGTGCCATTGTTTGGGCCAAAAACCTCTGTTTTTCCTGTCTCGGGGATGTGGATGCGGCCATAGGCAACATCATTTCCACTGCCGATGGTGGTTTTCTGCTCACGGGAATTGTCGAGCAAAACAATGGACAGCGCAACGAAGACGTGTTGTTGGTAAAACTGACGGCCAATGGCGAGGTCCAATGGGCCAAGTCCTTCAACAGCGGAGGGTTGTTTTTCAGCAACGACGACCGAGGGTTTGAGGTAAAATCACTGCCAAACGGGAATTTTGTCGTTGCGGGGGCGGTGGAAAACTTTATCGATAACCTGTCCGACGGTCTATTGTTAGAATTCACGTCCAACGGTGATTTTGTGCGTTCGGTGACCGTCCGGATTGCCAATTCCGACCATACCGTGACGCTGCCGCATTTGGAAGTGGTGGACAACAACACCCTTGTTTTTTCCGGCAGCACCTCCCAGGATACCTTAAGCACCGTTGCCCAGGAGTTTAACCTGCTCGCAGAAGTCCAACTGAACGGTGCAATCAACTGGTCGCGCAAATTTTACGACGAACCGCTTGTGGGGTATGGTACAGGGTCCAACGCATTGCTACGCCTGCCAGAAGGCGGGTATGGTTACTTGCTGAATTACGCGCTTTTTTTCGATTTTTTGTATCCAATCCTGGTCCTGACCGATGCAAACGGGCAAACAGGCTGCGAAGAAGCCGTTGCGTTGAGTACTCAAAACAACCTGGTGTTTACGGTCGCAAACCTTCCACTTACCACGGAGCCTCTGACGTTTTCCGAGAATTTTCCGGTGAGCACGACAGATTTCAATGGCTACAAGATTGACTTGCCCTTTCCTGACCTGGGGACCGACACCAGCACTTGCGCTCCGCTGGACCTCGTACTCGATGTGGAAAATCCTGCAATAGACACCTATTCCTGGAGCACCGGGGAGAGCAGCCCCAGCGTGACCATTGCTGAAGCGGGCGAATACGCCGTGACCATCACGGCCGAAGCCTTTTGCTTTACGGCAGCCGATACTGTAAACATCATGGAATCAATGGATTGCGATTCCTTGCCTGATTTTTGTCCCCTGGTAATCCCCAATGCTTTCACGCCCAACAACGATGGGTTCAACGACCTTTTCACCCCCATTGGCGACTGTCCAGGATTGCAGGAATATACCTTTCGGGTATTTAGTCGCTGGGGAGAAATGGTGTTTTCATCGGAATCCCCTCAGGATGGATGGAACGGTTTGATCAACGGCCAACCCGCCACCTCGGATGTGTATGTTTGGGTGTTGCAATACGAGGACCCGGTGAACGGTCGGGTTGAGCGGGGTGGGGATGTTAGTTTGTTGAGGTGAGTGTGTGTGTGTTGGATGCAAAGGTCCCA
>JALHPW010000549.1 GCA_022842255.1 Saprospiraceae bacterium
GTAAAGAGGATTTTTGGACCCAATCCTGCGCAAAAAGGGTCGTCTGCAGAAAAGCAGCCAAAAGCAGTAAAATCAATCTATTTGTAAACATGGGAATCACTAAGTGTTGATGTGTATTGAAGGCCAGCAAACATACAGGTGCATTTATCTTCTTTTTAAAAGTAATTTCGCTATTACCATTCACTCGCTCATTTATGCCATTCATATCCCGCTTTCGACAGCCGAAGGCTTTTTGCTTTTGGGGGAATAACCATGCCCCGATGTTTGCAGCATCATTCATAAAAAAACGATTAGGCAATGAAATCAAGAATCCGTTTGGCGCTGCTGCCATTACTCCTTTCCCCTGTTTTCCTTTTTTCCCAAACCCAAACCCTGCGCGGGATCGTGCTTGACAAACAAGCCGAAACCCCGTTGATTGGCGCGACGGTTCAGGTCTTGAACCTCGAACCCGCCATCGGCGCTACCACTGACCTGGATGGTGCTTTTGCACTGAAAAACGTCCCGGTAGGCCGACAAACCTTACGCATCACCTATCTCGGTTACGAGGTGCAGACGGTGCCCAACGTGCTGCTGACCGCCGGCAAGGAGGTGCTGCTGACCATCAAAATGGAAGAGTCTTTTACGGCCATGAGCGAGGTGGTCATCACAGCCAAGGTCGATAAAGACAAGGCAATCAATGACTTGGCTACGATTTCGGCCCGACAGTTCAACACTGAGGAAGTGCGCCGCTACTCCGGGGGCCGCGGGGATGTGGGCAGGCTGGTGGCCAATTTTGCGGGCGTAGCTGCCAGCAATGATGCGCGCAACGACATCATTATTCGGGGCAATGCCCCAACCGGGGTGCTGTGGCGTTTGGAGGGTATCCCAATCCCCAACCCCAACCACTATTCTACGCTGGGGACCACGGGCGGTCCGGTGTCGGCGCTCAACCCAAACATGATTGCCAATTCCGACTTTTTGACCTCCGCGTTCCCGGCCGAATTTGGCAATGCCACTGCGGGTGTGTTTGACATCAATTTGCGTACGGGCAACAAAGACCGTTTTGAATTCATGGGTCAAATGGGGGCGTTTACCGGCATGGAAGCTGCCATCGAAGGGCCTATCCGAAAAGGCAAAGGTTCGTTTGTGGTGGCGTACCGGCATTCGTTTGCGGAAATCGCCCAGGCGGCTGGTTTGAACGTGGGCACAACCGCCACACCAAAATACAAGGACCTGACTTTTAACCTGGATTTCGGGAATACCAAAGCCGGCCGTTTCAGTCTGTTCGGCATCGCCGGACACAGCAATATCGACTTTTTGGGTGCGGACATCGATACCACCGACCTGTTTGCAAACCCCAACGAAAACGCTTACACGGTATCCAAATTTGGGGTGATTGGTTTGAAACACAACCTGTTGCTCAACGACCATTCCTACATCCGCACCGTATTGAGCGCCTCCCATTCGGGCAATTCCTACAAAACAGAAGACTTGACCATGACCGATGAAAACGGGGCGCTTTTGGACATGTTGGATGTGTTGGACAAGGGGAATACCTACCGCCTTTCCTCTTTTTACAACAATAAAATCAACCGTCGATTTACCCTGCGCACGGGCGTGTTGTTGCAAAGCCAAGGCCTTGACACCTATGTAAAAACCCGCGAAAACATACCGGATTTGGATGGTGATGGCCGACCAGACCTTTTTACGCAACGCGAATTTGACGGTACGTTCGAACAGGCAGAGGCTTATGCCCAGACCCAATGGCGTTTGACGGAAAAACTTACCCTGAACACTGGTCTGCACGGCTTGTACTTTGACAAAACCGAAGATTTGGCGGTAGAGCCTCGCGTGGCTTTGAATTGGCAATTTGCGCCAAAATCGACCCTGAACATTGGGTACGGACTGCACAATCAAACCCAACCTTTGCCGGTGTTCTTATTCCGCGAACGCCAGCCAGACGGCAGTTCGGTGGAAACCAATAAAAATCTTGGGTTCACCCGCAGCCAACACTTTGTCCTGGGCTGGGATTACAAGCCGGCTCCCTCCTGGCGGGTAAAGGCAGAAACCTATTACCAGTTACTTTCCGATGTTCCGGTAGAATCCATGTCGAGTAGTTTTGCCTTGTTGAATGCTGGAGCGGATTTTGTGTTCCCGGAAAAGAACAACCTGGTGAACGAAGGAAGTGGAACCAACCTCGGCGCCGAACTGACGGTGGAAAAGTTTTTCAGTCAGGGTTGGTATAGTTTGTTGACGGTCAGCGTATTCGACTCCAAATACAAGGGTTCGGATGGTGTGGAGCGTTCTACAGCCTTTGATGGCGGGTATGTGGCCAATATGTTGGCTGGTAAAGAATTCAAACTCGGCAATTCTGGTCGGCGTTTTCTGACCCTGGATACCAAAGTGACTGCAGCCGGCGGACGGCCGTACACCCCGATCGACCTGGAGGCCAGCAAAGCTGCCGGACGGGAAGTGTTGGTTGAAAATCAAGCATATAGCCTTCGATTGGACGATTATTTCCGTTGGGATGTGAAAATCGGGATGCGCATCAACAGCTCCAAGCGCAAACTTTCGCAGACCTTTTTCCTGGATTTCCAGAACGTGACGAACAATCAAAATATCTTCGCCATGCAATACAACGAGGTGCGCAATGAGGTGGGCAAGACGTACCAGATTGGGTTCTTCCCGGATGTTATGTATCGGGTGGAGTTTTAAGTAGCATGGGCTTTTTTACCACATAGTGCACATAGTTAACATAGAGGCCGCAATCAAACTATGTTGTCTATGTGTACTATGTGGTAAAAAAGTCCAACTAATGGATGTAGTGAAAGTTTAACTATTTTGACAGATAAGTTTGGAATTGGTGTGGAATTGTATATCTTTGAATAGCATAAGTGGTGGTGTAGCTTCAACAAATAGCTGACCAATTCTTGTGTGTAATTACAGTTTCAACCAAACCAAATGAATTATGAAAACCATTACGAAAAAGAGCATCAATCAACTCACACGACAGATTATTGGAGCTGCCATAGAAGTCCATCGTTTTTTAGGGCCGGGGCTCTTAGAAAAGGTATACGAAGTAGCGTTGATGCATGAACTAAGGTTGCGCGGGCTTAAGGTTAGCCGACAACAGACAATTGTTGTCAACTACAAGGGCATCGATTTGGATTGTGAGTTGAGATATGACCTTTTGGTAGAAGACCTTATTATCTGTGAGATTAAGGCCGTTTCAGAAATGCATCCAATTTTCGAGGCAACCTTGATGTCATATCTCAAGCATGCTCGAAAGCCAAAAGGGATTTTGATTAATTTTAATGTACGCAATATTTTCAATGAAGGGCAGAAAACATTCGTGAATGAGTTTTTTGCTGCTTTACCTGAAGAATAACCCTATCCTTACCATATTGGAAACATTGACCTATGTGGAGATTTTTTACCACATAGTACACATAGACAACATAGAGGCCGCAATCAAACTATGTTATCTATGTGTACTATGTGGTAAAAAAAGCCCTATATGGTAAACTATTTGCATCATGAAAAAAAGACCCTGCTTCGAAGAAATAGCTGGTTTCAATGACCGTTGGATCATTGCGGCAGGGCTTCCTGTGGCCAGTATTTTGGTGTCCTTGTTGTTGTTTGGGGAAGCCTATCAAAACCTGGACTGGCGGTTCATGTTTGCGTGTATCCCGATGTCGCTGTTGTATACCACGATATTTTGGTTTGGGATGCGTTGGATTTACAGTGAACTGAAGGGTCGCTACCCCGCAAACGACGAAATCAAAAAACGTGTGATTTGGGTCTTTTAGGCTTCAACATCATGTTTTT
>JALHPW010000550.1 GCA_022842255.1 Saprospiraceae bacterium
GGCTGATTGTATTGACTTTTCTGCTGGCCCTCATTTTGGGCCTGGCCAAGCGCCGTGGGGAATATGTGGTGGCCATGGGAGAAAACAACTTTCGCAAGGCGCTGGAGGGTTACAACCTGCCGTTTTTGGACATGAGTATCGTGGTTTGTTCCACCGTTTCCGTGGTGGCTTACCTTATGTATTGTTTTTCCCCAGAGGTGACGGGGCGTATTGGGAGCGACAAGATTTATTACACGGCCTTTTTTGTGGTGATTGGGGTATTGCGTTACCTGCAACTCACCCTCGTTTTTGGTAAAACCGAATCGCCCACACGGGCCTTGTTGCGCGACGGCTTCTTGCAGATTGTACTGCTGGCCTGGATCGGATCTTTTGCCTGGTTGTTGTACGGGAAGAAGTGGTTGTTAAGCCTTTGAATTACGAATTACGAGGTGCGAAGTACGAATTTTCGCACTCCCTTGGCATTTCATGCTGGTGCCAATTTCGTACTTCGCACCTCGTACTTCGTAATTCGCTACCTTTTTTCGAAAAACTTGTGAAAAAACAGCACCTGATAATCCACGGCATTGCCCCAATAGTCGCCGTTGTGTTCGCCCGGACGTTCGGTGTATTCGTGGGGAAAATCAATTTCCAGCAATAGTCGGTGCATTTCCCGATTGACGTTCAGAAAAAAATCGCCCAAGCCGCAGTCGATCATAAGCGGCAAGTCTTGGCCTTTGAGCCTTGGAACGAGGTTGACCGCAGAGGCTGCCTCCCAATTGGCCCAATCGGTCAGCGGGCTCCCCAGTACCCCCTTCAAATCCCAGTCGTTCTTCTTGAAAGGCCTCAAATCCAGTCCGCCGGCCATACTTCCCGCCGCGCCAAAAACATCCAAATGTTTGATTGCCAGGGTAATTGCACCATGTCCGCCCATACTCAAACCAGCAATGGCCCTTCCTGCCCGCTCGCGCCGGGTGTTGTAATAATAGTCGACAAACCCTACCACTTCTTTGGAAATATAAGTCTCGTAGCGCACGGTGCTGTCCACCGGACTGTCGAGGTACCAGCTGTCGTAGCCACCATCGGGGCAAACGATGAGCATTTGATATTCGTCGGCGTGTTGCTGGAGTTGGGGCGCGTCGGTTAGCCATCCCGCGAAGTTGCCGCTCCAACCATGTAAGAGATACAGCACGGGGAAAGGTTTCCCCGTAATCCGGTAGTTATCCGGTGCAACTACAAGACATTTTATGTTTTTCCGCATAGAGGCACTGAATATTTCCAGGGTATCCACCTTTGCGGCTTGGAGGGAGTTTGGCACAATCAAACAATTGATAATGAGGAGGTTGAGAATCAAAAAGCGTTTCAAGTTCCAGAAAAATTTTAGCAAAAGTAGGGCTTGCCTGCTTTTGGGACACTACCCCGATTTAGTTATTGGCACTTCTTTTGTTTTGTCCCCCCAAACATATTTTTGAATCGCAATGAGAAAACTTCCTTTACTCCTTACCCTGGCTATCTGCCTACAGATTGCGCCTGCATTCTCCCAAAATCAGGCCTTTAAAAACGCCATCCATGCCAAATTGAACTTTATTGACTACGGCTTGCTCTTCGACAACGAGCTGAAGATTGGGCAAGGTTTTGAATTCGCTTATTTTAGAAACGTTGCCCCTGCACTGAATGTCGGGGTGCCCTTAAAACTCGGCTTGGCCAAACTTCCAGGCTCTGATGGCAATACCGTGACCGCAGGCGCCGACCTCCAATTCCGCCTCGAAAATATGAAAAGCACGGCCAAAATTATTCCGTTTGCCTTCGGCGGTGCCGGTTATGTGATTGAAAAAGACAACAACCACGCCCAGTTTCCTTTTGGTGCAGGGTTGCACTTCCGTCTTTCGCCCTATGCGTTTGTGAACCTGCAAGGCGAATTCCGCAAGGCATTGGTGGATGACCGCGATAACCTGCAAATCGGAATTGGTTATGTGTATCTTTTGCATAAGTCTGAAAACAGGCCTACGCCCAATGTGTTGGGACTGAATGACTTGGACAAGGATGGTGTGGTAGATTCCCTGGATTTGTGCCCAACCCTGGCGGGCCCTCCCACTGCACTCGGGTGCCCGGATGCCGATAATGACGGACTGGGCGATACCGAAGATGGTTGTCCAAACGACCCAGGCTCGATTGAAACCAATGGCTGCCCGGACTACGATAGCGATGGTTTTGCAGACAAAGACGATGAATGCCCTACCGATGCGGGCCCATGGAAAGGCTGCCCTGACGCAGATTTTGATGGGGTGGCAGATAAGGACGACAAATGCCCGAATGAAAAAGGCTCCGAAAGCAACAAGGGCTGCCCCGAATCAAGAGACAGCGATGGCGACGGCACACCCGATGAAACGGATCTTTGCCCGGACAAAGCCGGTCCCAACCAAGGTTGCCCGGATACCGATGGCGATGGCGTATCGGATAATTTTGACAGTTGCCCAGAGCAAGCGGGCACTGTTAAACTCAATGGTTGCCCTGACACAGACGGAGACGGCATTGCTGATAGCGACGACCAATGCCCAGAAGTAGCAGGTACCGAAAAACTAGCAGGTTGCCCGGATACCGATGGCGACGGCATTGCGGATAATCAAGACTACTGCCCCAGCATTCCAGGTACAGTAGCGAACAATGGCTGCCCTGAACCCAAAGATTCGGATGGCGACGGATTTGTGGACGAAAAAGATGCATGTCCAACAGAACCCGGACCCGTCAACGGTTGTCCGCAACCCAAAGCGTCTGACAAGGACGGGGACGGTGTGCCAGATAAGGACGACCCATGCCCCAACAAAGCAGGGGAGTATGGTGGCTGTCCGGATGCAGATGGCGACGGTGTGGCTGATAATTTGGATAAATGTCCCAACACGGCAGGTTCGGAGGCCAATTTTGGGTGTCCGGTAGAGGAGAAAAAAGTGAAAGAACCCGCCCCCGCTAAGGCTACAGAACCCGCCTCCGCCAAGGCTACGGCGGGTAAACCCGAAAAGAAAGAAGTGACTGAGGCGCGGGAAAAATTGGCTACTGCTGCTCGGGCGGTGCAGTTTGAAAGCGCAAAGGCCATTTTGATTGATGAGTCCTACGATGTGCTGGATGAAGTGGTGGCTATCATGCGCAAAACTCCGTCCTATTCGCTGTCCATCAGTGGCTTTACGGACAATGAAGGGGATGATGAGGAAAACCTCATCCTTTCGCAAAATCGGGCCAAGGCTTGCTACGATTACCTCATTTTCAGGGGTATCAAAGCTGAACGGATCCGTTACACTGGTTTTGGAGAGGCCCGGCCTATCGCCACTAACGATACCGCCGAAGGCCGCCAACAGAATCGGCGCGTGGAATTTGAATTGATTGTGGAATAGATTTGGTTGGGGATTTGGTTAGTTGGGGATTTGGTTATTTGTTTTGCCAGCGTTTGGTATGGATACCAGGCTTGGGCATACAAATAACCAAATCCCCATTTCAACGAATAACCAACTAAACAAATAACCATTTCAACAAATCCCCAACTTTTGTGTTTTCTCCCCCTATGCGGCGCGACTACCTTCTGCTGAGCGGTCTCGCTCTCTTGTTTTTCTTCCCATTTTTGGGGAGCGTGCATCTATTTGACTGGGACGAAATCAACTTTGCGGAATGTGCCCGTGAGATGATTCAAACAGGCGAATGGATGCGCCCACAGATAGATTTTGAGCCTTTTTGGGAAAAACCACCCCTGTTTCTTTGGATGCAGGCCTTGTCCATGAAGGTGTTCGGAATCAATGAATTTGCCGCAAGGCTGCCCAACGCGCTTTGTGGATGGGCCACAC
>JALHPW010000551.1 GCA_022842255.1 Saprospiraceae bacterium
CTTTTTCCACTACTTCAACCTCTGGTGTTGAGGTCGTTTCAGCTGCCTTTTTTCGATACTGCCAATACCAGATACCTGCGGATAGGGCGGCGAGCAGCAAGAATATACCCAACGCAGTGCCGATATTGGAACCACCTCCTGTACGCTCCGGAGCAAAGGTGGGTTCGGGCATGGGCGGTGGCGGGGTCGGCGCAGCAGGTGCCGGTGTTGGGGTGGGAGGGGGCGCTACCTCCCGTGATCGTGCAATGGGGGAGAACTGCAAAGGCGGCAACCCATAAGAGGACGCGTTGAAATTGGTGGCATCTGGCAGAAATTGGACCTTTTGGACGTAGTTTTTGTACAAACGTCCTACCCCAGGAAGGGTCACGATTTCGCGCTGGTCGAGCAGGTTGCGCATTTTTTCTACAAACTCCTCTACCGCACGTCCAGCATCTTCGATGGAAAGGCCATGTGCGTCCGCAATATCTGCGGTAAGCAAACCATCATCAATGGTCAGGTTTTCACTGAACGCAAGGGTTTTGGCTGGAGGGTTTACGGTGCCGCCAACATAATCGGTGGAAGCGGGGGTGCGCGTGGCGGTGAACCCACCGAACCCGGGGATCACAAGCACATCGTGCAGAAAAAGAAGCTTTTCTATGTGGGCTGGGATATCAATCTGCATAGTATGAATCGGCTTGAAGGTCTTCAGTTGGAAATGTATGGATGATGCAGGTAAACACTTTACCTGCTGGGGGATAAATACGCGGCAAATGTACACCCCCAAATGTACTATGGATTCAAAAAATTTGATTTGATTTAATAGCTGGAATGCCAACAGGGGGCTTTATTTGATTACAATGGCAAACAAAGCCCTGAAAATAACCGAAAATATGGCCCCGAGCTGATTCTAAAGTACAAAAACAGCCAAAACATGACTTTCAAAATCGATATTTTATTTCGTTAAAATTCCCCAAACTTACCATGTTCCAAAAATCGTTTGTCCCGGACAAAAAAAACCATTGAAAGGGTTTGGTGTGAAAATGACAATAAGTTCTACTTTTGGCCGTGAAAACAACCAGCGTAATATGGACACTACTGGCGAAGTTGGGTCTTTTTTTAAATCCGCTTTCTCTGTCGACAATGTAATCTTTGGCTTTGACGGGGGCGATTTGAAAGTGTTGCTCATCCAGCGCGGACAAGCGCCGTTTAAAGATAAATGGGCACTGCCCGGTGATTTGGTTTATCCGAATGAGGACCTCAACACCGCAGCCGAACGTGTGCTCGAACAACTCACGGGGCTTCGCGGGGTGTACCTCGAACAGGTCAAAACCTTTGGGGCCGTCAACCGCCACCCGCTTGGGCGGGTCATTACCGTAGCCTATATCACGCTTATAAAAATCAGCAATTACACTGTTACGGCGGCCTCCTTTGCTCAATCTGCTAAATGGCACAACATTGATGAGGTGGGCGATTTGGCTTTTGACCACAACGAAATCCTGGAAAGTTGTCTGCGCCGCTTGAAACGAAAGGTGCGTACAGCGCCCATTGGCTTTGAATTATTACCCCCCAAATTTACCCTTACCGAACTGCAACAACTCTACGATTCCGTTTTGCGACTGCCCAAACGGCTCGACAAACGCAACTTCCGCAAGAAGATACTTTCCATGAATCTGTTGGTGGAATGCCCTGAAATGCAGGAAGGAGTGGCGCACCGCCCGGCCAAACTTTACCAATTCGATCGGGAAAAATATGGGCAGTTTGTGAACGAAGGTTTCATCTTCGACATTTGAGCACTTAGTTGCCAACAAACACTAAGACCTGGGCCAAGAATTTTGCCTGCCCCCGGGCTTTACTGTTGAAACAAATAAAATATGATTCGAATAGACCATATCGGTATTGCTGTTCGCGACATGGAAGCGAGCAACGAGCTTTTTCGCAAACTGCTCGGCGAAGCGCATTACAAGGTGGAAGCCGTTGAGAGCGAACACGTTGCCACCTCTTTTTTCAAGATTGGCGAAAGCAAAATAGAATTGTTAGAAGCCAGCGACCCGGAGAGCGCAATTGCCAAGTTCATCGAAAAACGGGGAGAGGGCATCCACCATATCGCCTTTGAAGTCGATGATATCCGAGCAGAAATCGAGCGCCTCGAAGCGGAAGGTTTTATCCCGCTCAACCGCGAGCCCAAACGCGGCGCTGACAACAAACTCGTAGCCTTCCTCCATCCGAAATCAGCTGGGGGCGTACTCGTGGAGCTCTGTCAGAGCATTAAATGAAGTGATGAAGTGAGGGGTCATGAAGTGATTGGGTGATGAAGTGAGTCCGGCATCACTTCATCACCCAATCACTTCATCACCCCATCACTTCATAAACTCCTAGTCCGCCCGCCATCCACTGGCAAATTAATCCCATTGATGTAAGAAGCTGCCGGGCTGGCCAGAAATGCCACTGCCGCGGCAACCTCCGAGGGCTCGGCAAAACGCCGCATCGGCACTTGGCTTTTGAATTGATTTTCAACGGTTTCTCTACTGGACGTATTTGTTGCGGCGCGTTTTTCAATAATTTCTTCCAGCCTTCCGGTGCGGGTAAAACCCGGCAGCACATTGTTCACCGTGACGCCAAACTGCCCGACCTCATTGGCCCAGGTCTTTGCCCAAGCTGCTACGGCCCATCGGGTGGTATTGGACACGCCCAGTCCGTCGAGTGGTTCTTTCACCGAGGTACTGATAATATTGACGATGCGGCCATAACCTTCCGCCTTCATTCCGGGCAATACCGCCTGAGCCAGTATCTGATTGCAAATCAAGTGGTTGTGATAGGTCATCAGAAATGCCTCGCCCCTGGCTTCGGTGATGGGCCCGCCCGCAGGTCCGCCAGTGTTGTTTACCAGGATATGAACCAGGTGTTGCTCCAAAAGGGCGCTTACCTTGGCCAAAAGCCCTGCACTATCCGAAAAATCGACCACCAGGTAACCATGTTGCTGTCCCTGAGATATGTCCAGTATGGAAAGTGTTTCCTTCAAGGCCGACTCGGTCCGGGCCATGAGTGTGACGTTCGCACCCAGGGAGGCGAGTTCGATGGCTGTTGCGCGGCCTATACCGGCGCTTGCTCCGCCGATCAGGGCGTTTTTATGGAGTAGGGAGAGGTTCATGATGCCAGATTATTGTTGCCCACTTAGGGCGTTATTTGGGTGTTCCTCCCATGAAAAATGATTCTAATCTTGGAAGTAGGTTGTGCTGGCAAAATTAATGAATTGGATAGGCACTTCTATATTTTATCTTTCAAGACCTACTTGGTAGTAGGGTTCAATGTGCATTCACTCCTCCAATTTTCGCAACCGAATAGAAGCAAAAAGGCTGGTATCGGCCAATAATTTGCCCAAGGCCCTGTCGTCGGGATTGACTAGGTAATCATCGCCTTCCAGTTTGCGGAATGGAGTGATGACTTCGTAATGGGCGCGGTTGGTTTCGAAGGTTTTTTCGGAAATGCTGGTCATGTTGGAGAGTTTGAGCACCCAATCGCCATTGCCCGCTGGTACACCATAGATCAGCGACCAGCCCGGCTTGCCTTCTTCCAGGGTGTTCAGGTAAAATGCCCCGGCTTTTTGACGGGCCTCCAATGTCAATGACTTGGTGCTCAGGCTATCGCCACCGGGCAGCATTTGTTCCATGCTTCTAATGCGGGCATTGTCTGCTTCAAGGCATTTACGCTGTTGAAAATCAAACAAGCGATCGGGCACATGACTGCCGGTAAGTATATACCATTGGCCCGATTTCAACATGGGTATATAAGCCTGTTCGATTTTGCC
>JALHPW010000552.1 GCA_022842255.1 Saprospiraceae bacterium
AAAAAAAACCTATAAAATCTTTTTTTGTTTGTGTTGTTTTTTTTTTTCCGCGCCGCTACGACAGGACAACCCCAAGCGGGTAAACAGGAATGCCTCTAACTCACGCCGAGGTTTCCTTCCCTCCAAACGCCGGGTCAAAATTCTTCAAAGTAACCAGCATGGCCAGAAACACGTTGTAAATCACGTTCATCGGCAATTGCAAAATGGCTTCCTGAAAATAACAAGCCACCGCCAGCATGAACAACCAGGTGGTGATGCCCGCGTACAGGGATTTGATGAATGGGTCGCGACATCGGACAAAATAGTAAAGCCCTGTGCGCAACACGACGTAATGAAACAAGGTGTACAAAATCAAGCCAATCCAACCCAATTCCACGCCCATACGCACAAAACTGGAGTCGTGGGGAAACTTGGCGAGCTCCGAATCCGGGTTGAAACGTTTGCCCCAAACCCCACAACTGCCCAAGCCGCCGCCAATTGGGTGGCTCTGGATATAGGGCTGGATTTTCTTTTGGTTTTCCAGTCGGAGGTTCATCGAGTCGTCTTTACCTGGTTTAAAAGCCGATTGAATCCGGTAAATCACCCCGCTGCTGGTGGATTTTAACACAAAACCAGCCCCCAACACGGCAAGTATCCCGCCAATCACCAACACGCGTTTGCTCAAAATCAATCCTGCAAAAAACACCGCACCCACGGGCACCAAGCCAAAAGCTGTCCGTGTGCCCGTATATGCCGTGGCCCACAAAGCCATCAAACCCATGATGCTGAGCAGAATTTTGTGTTGCCTGGAGGTGGCCCCAACCACGAGCGCCCCACAAAACACGGCAAAACAAACCATCAGAATCCCGAAAGTAGTCGGGTCGTAACAGAAGGACGGGATACGAATCAGATTCCACTGGTGGTACAGTTGGTAGCGCTCCTGATCGGCCATCATCCAGATGGTTTCCTGGGTGTTGAAGCCAAAAAATTGCTGCTTCAAGCCGTACAACGCACTGGCAAAACACATCAAAATGATGAGCTTCAAAATGGCCATTATACCCGACCGGTTGTTTTTAAAAGCATAAGCCCCGATAAAGAAAACCACCTGCTGAATTGCCACGCTGCGCACGGTGTACACCCAGGCCAGTTTGGATTGCGCCTCGGGGTTCAACACTTGCATCACGTTGAAATACAACCAGATAAGGATCATGTAACTGAGCGGCGACTTCGCAAAAGCCCAGTCGCGCTCCTTGATCTGGCGGAGTAAAATGCCCACAGTACTCAGCAAAATCAACAAATCCAGCAAGGTCCCAATCGGCGCATCGGTGTACTTCAAAGCAAAGGGCAAGGCCAGCGAAACAAACAGCATCAGCCCAATGGCAAACGTGATGTTGAACAAACAAAAAATGACCAGCGGCACCCCAATTAGCCCGATAAACATCAGCACGCTCAACTTCATGTCGAGCGTAGCCAAAAGGTACGACAAGGGCAGTGTCGCCAACAATAGCAGCGCCAACCCCAGCGGACTGTTGAGTTTCTGGGCCACCAACTGCTGACTCAGCTGGGCCTTGATTTTCCCCCAAAGGGAGTTGTCGCGCGGGGTGAAGAGGTCTTGCATTCTATAGTGGTAAGTGTTAAGTGTTGAGCGGTAAAAACACTTACCACTCAACACTTAACACTAAAAAAACAGCACTTTCAGGCAAATACCTGCCAGTACCAATATGATGAACACGTGCATCAGGTTTTCGATAAATCGCTGATACGGGGTGAGTTCGGGTGATTTATTCATGGCTTTTGATTGTTTCCCAAAGTTGTTGGATACGCGCTTCCCAGGTGTTTTCGTGGGCGACTGCGCTGCGGCGACTGACAAGTTCGGGATTGTTTTCAGAAAGGGCGTTTTCAATTTTTTGGAGAAAGCTGTCGTGGTCTTCGGCCAGGTACGTGCAATGCGCGAAAGTACGAATGTCGTCCGAAAAGTTGGTGCTCACCACGGGTTTCCCAGCGGCGAGGTATTCATTGATTTTGAGCGGATAAATGCTGAATGTCAAGGTGTTGCACAAAAACGGAATCAAAGCGCAATCCATGTGCTGCAACAATGGCGGCAATTCTTCCAACTTCCGCGGCCCTGCGAAAATGACGTTTGGAAGCCGGTCCAAGCCAATTTGCGCAGGTTCCGCACTGTTTACCGGTCCGACAAGCAGCAAGGTTTTATCCGGGAAACGAAGCGCTACTTTTTTTAGCAAAACGTAGTCGATCCGCAATTCATCCAGGTTTCCAATAAAACCGATGACCTGTCCGGTTCGGTCCTTCAATTCCTCTGGACGGGCATATTTCTCCGTCAGCACTTTTTGAAAAACCGAAACATCCGCCGCGTTGAAATAGGTTTCGATGTGGCGGGCATGGGGTGTTTTCAGTCGTTTCAAGTTGCTGGAGGTGACAAAGGTGATGTCCGCGTTTTGGCAGGCTTCGTTTTCCAGGCGTTCGCCGTGTTTGGCCGTGTAGGTGTTTTGGGTAATATCGTCGATACAATGGTAAATGCAGGTTTGGGCGCCCATTCCCAATGGAAGCCAGCCAGCATAAAACGGGTCGTAACAATTGATAAAGAGGAAATTATGAAAACTTTGTTGCCGTGTGGCCCGACGAATGGCCCGAAGTACAATGCCATTGTTCAGCCTTTGGAAGAAGTCGTACACCCGGCCAACTGGCAGCCAATTGATGGGCAAAGTGGGTGGCGGTGTAACGACTATGAAGTTTTCCGGAATCGACTCCAAGCGCTCATAACGGCTGCGAAAAGAGAGCAAATGTCCAAGTCGTTGGCGCAGCACCGGGTCGCCATTTTTTAACCCAACGAGTATATCTCGAAGCGAATACGGATGGTTGACGTAGAGCACGCGCACGGTTTTGGCCAATTCCTTCGCCATCGAAAGCGAAATAGAGGAATACGGATTGTCAGTCCGGAAAAGCGAGAAAAAAACTACGTCCTGGTGCATCGGTTTGGGTAACAAACTGTAACCTTTCATAGGTCACCGTTATCTATTCAGCCTGATTATCAAGCCAAAAGGCGAAAAATATAGGATTTGCCCTTTGGCTTTCGCACTTTGTGGCAAAATTCAAACCAATCACGTCAACAATGAAAAAACTAAGCACAATTTTCCTCGCCGCTTCCCTAACCGCGGCGGGTTTCAGCTCCTGCAAACAGGACGCACCTCCTCCCCGCCAACCAAAAGCCTACACCATCGAGCAGTTTTACAAAACAAAATCCACCGGCGCGGGCATCTTTTCGCCCGACGAACAAAAACTGCTCGTGCACACCAACGAGACCGGCATTTTCAACCTCTACGAAATCAACATCGCCGACGGCTCCAAAAAAGCCCTCACCAGCTCTAGCACCGAATCCTTCTTTGCCGTGGATTATGTACAAGGCTCTGGCGAAGTTTTGTACTCCGCCGACAAAGGTGGCAACGAAGTTAACCATATTTATTTGCTCAAGGCAGATGGCAGCAGTCAGGACCTGACCCCGGGCGAAAAAGAGGTGGCGGGCTTCTCCGACTGGGCCAAGGACAAAAAATCGTTTTACTATACCTCCAACAAACGCGACGAACGCTTTTTCGACCTGTATAACATGGAGGTCGGTACCTGGAAATCCACGCTTGTGTATGAAAACAAGGATGGCTACGGAACCGACGCCATTTCACGTTACGGCGACTGGATTGCCCTGAGTAAAACCATCACCACCAGCGAGAACCAATTGTTCTTGTACAATGTGAAAAACAAGGAGTTAAAGGAAATATCC
>JALHPW010000553.1 GCA_022842255.1 Saprospiraceae bacterium
GAAATAATTGGCGTTTATTTCATAAAAATGCCCCCTCGTACTGGTGTGCGTGGGGGCATTTCTTTGCCATGTACTACATTGCAGCAAAATCCAAATATCTATGAAGCCCTCCGAGCTCATCCTAAATCGCGACGGCAGTGTGTACCACCTCCATTTGCGCCCGGAACAGATTGCCCCGCTGATTATTACCGTGGGCGACCCGGAGCGGGTGGCCAAAGTGAGCCGCTATTTTGACAAGGTGGAACACCGCGTCCGAAAACGCGAGTTTGTGACGCATACCGGTTTGCTGGGCAAAACACACCTTTCGGTAATCAGTACAGGCATCGGGCCCGACAATGTGGATATTGTATTGAATGAACTGGATGCGCTGTTCAACATCGACCTCGCAACCAGGCAAGTCAAGGACAAGCCGACTCCTTTGACCCTCGTTCGGTTGGGTACGGCAGGGAGCTTGCAACGCGAAGTCCCCGTAGATTCCTTCGTGGCTTCTTCCGGGGCAATCGGGATGGACGGACTGATGCAGTATTACGATGCGCAGGCACAGCAACATCACCCACTGCTTTCGGCGCTGCGCGAACACAGTCGTGGCCAATGGGATTTCCCGTTAGCGCCCTATTTCGCGGAAGGCAATCAGGCATTGCTCCAACATTTTACACAGTATTTTCACCACGGAATCACTTCCACCAATCCCGGCTTTTATGGCCCGCAAGGCCGACAACTTCGGGCACCGGTGCGGCAACCGAGGTATTTGGACATCTTGCAAACCTTTGATTATCAAGGATCCCGCATAGTAAATCTCGAAATGGAAACGGCCGCTATTTACGGACTGTCGCAGTTGTTGGGGCATCGGGCGATATCCCTGAGCGCCATTTTGGCCAACCGTGCGGAAGGCAAATTCAGCAGCAACCCCGCACGAAGTGTCAAACGTTTGCTGGAAACAGCCTTGGAGAAGATTTCCACGGTGTTTTAGCATCCAGATTTTGGCATAACCGGTCAAATAAACAACATATGGGTGCCAATCCCGCTGCCTTGTTTATAGAAATCGCCTACGGTAATGACCCCGTCAACGTCTTCGTACAGGTCTTCTTTTTTGTAGTGGAACATATCCATGGCCAGTTTGCAGGCCCAGAGTTTGACCCCAGACGCAGTCAGGATTTCAAGGAATTCGCGCACGTCAGGCATGTCAATCCGTTCCATTTCCTTTTTCATCATGTGGGTGGCCAAGGCTTCCATGCCTGGCAGACCACCGAGTAGGGTTGGCATGTGCATGGCTGGGTTACCGACCGTGGCGATGTGCAAATGTTCCAGTTTTTCTTTGTGGATGGCCTCTAAACCAAAGAAAGTGAAGAACATTTCTGCCTCAATTCCTTCCATTCTTGCCCCATTGGCCAACACAAAGGCTGCATATACATTCTCCAAAGTAGCCTTGGAGAGGATAATCATCATTTTTCGAATTTCTCCGTTGTATTCACTCATGGCTGATACTGTTTGATGTGATAGAATTTAGATGCAACTGGCCGGCTTGGGAATGCCCGCAATTTTGGAGGCGGTTTTTAAGGGCGCAATCGGGAATAATTGATAGAATTCCTTGATATCCACGACCCCACTTTTGCCAATTTTTCGGATGCTCAGTGGTGAATCGTTTTTGAATTCGGATTGCAGGTACTCAATCACTTCCCAGTGGCGAGGGCCCATGGTAATATTGGCTTCTTCGGCCAAACCCTTCCCAACCTCGGAGTTCCATTGTTTGAAATCCGTGAGGTAACCTTCCTCATTTACTTGGACAGCAATGCCGCTAATAGTCCTTTCCATTGTTATATGTTTTAAATTGTTAATCAAAATTTTTCCCAGCCTCTTGCATGGAGGTGGATACAAAAGGTATGTGGGTGCCTTTCAGCAACATGTTCCAGTAAATCCAGCGGAAGGCTAGTTTGCCCATGTGGTTGAACCGGCTTTCCTTCAGCAAGCGCAGTGGGCCGATGCCCGGCAGCGGGAAAGTGCCTTCCACAGGCTCGTGGGTATAGTTGAAATCTATCAGCAACGCCTTGCCGTTGCCGGTTTCCACAAAACAATTGGCGTGGCCATCGAACTCCTCCTTCAAGGGTTCCCCTTCAATATGGCGCAGGATGTTGTCGGTCAGGATTTCGGCCTCAAAGTGGGCAACCGAACCCGCCTTGGATGCCGCGATGTTGGTTGCATCCCCCAGGACAAAAATGTTTTGCCAATCCTTGGATTGCAGCGTTGCCTTGTGGGTTGGCACAAAATTCAAATCATCGCCCAAGCCGGAGCGCTCCATCAAGGCGTCTCCCTTATTGGTTGGAACGGTTACCAGCAAATCAAACGGAATGACCCGCCCGCCATAATCAATGATTGTTTTTTGCTCATTGTCAATGGATTCGATGGCAAAATCACTTTCGATATGGATATGTTTTTCGTCCAGCAGGTGCTGCAAGGCCGTGGTGGCTTTGGGTTTGGTAAAAGCACCGCTCAATGGGGTGACGTAGGTGATTTCCACCTTGTCGCGCATTTGTTTGTTTTTGAAAAAGGAATCGGCCAAAAAGGCAAATTCGATGGGAGCAACCGGACATTTAATAGGCATTTCGGTAATGTGCACCACCAATTTCCCTCCTTCCCAATCGCGCAACTTGTCGCGTAGGGCAAGCGCGCCTTCAAACGTGTAAAAGTCAAACACACTTTTTTGCCATTCCGAACCCAGCATGCCTTCGGTTTCTTCCGGCGCGATTTTGGCGCCCGTAGCAATAATCAGCAAATCGTAGTGCAAGCGGTCCCCATTTACCATATTCACAAATTGCTCCTGGGGTACAATCCGATCAATTTGGTCGTTGATCAAGTTGACGCCATGGGGGATAAAATCACGAATGGGCTTGGTAATGTCCTCTGGCTTGTAGATGTCAAAGGGCAGGAAAAGATAACCCGGCTGGTAGTGGTGCTCCTCACGTTCATCAATGATGTCGATTTCCCACTCTGTTCTTTTCAAGTGGCCCCGAAGGTGATTGGCCATCATAGTGCCCGCGGTGCCAGCACCCAATATTATCAGACGTTTCATGCGTTAATTGATTTATTGATCAAATTCAACGCAAGGTTTCCGCTTTGGGCCATGCCCTAAAATGACAGAGGTCACAGCATAGGGTGATTCCCATTGCTGTGACCTCTGTTGATATCAATTCTCTGCTCAAACTACCTCAAAACTCTACCACAATCCCGATACTCGGCAACAGCGAGCCCTCCGTATTTTCCAACAGCACCGGAATGGCGTTGCTGCCGTCCGAACGAAGCGCCTGGCCATCCGTGGTTACAAAGGAGGTACCGTCTGCCGTGCGTTGGAAGGTATAATTGGGTGGCGCGGGGTTCACCGCGTTGAGCAGGTTTTGGATGTCTACAAACACATCGAGGGTGAGTCGTTTGAAGTTCCACTTTTTGTCCACCCGAATATCCATCTGGTTGAAATTGCCCAAGCGCAGGGTATTCAAACGGCTGTTATCGAGCACACCCGTTCCGATACTGGCGTAATTGAGTCGACTGGCCTCCAGGTCGAGTGGTGTATACGGCACCCCACCCTGCCAGCGGTATTTGACGCCCAACTCCCAGTTGCGTTTGAACTTATAACCGGCGAGCAGGGAAAGTAAATGCCGGTTGTCCCAGGCTGAAGCCACCAGTTCTCCGTTTCGGTTGCTGAATTTTGACCAAAACAGGGTATAGGAACCTGTGAAATAGAGGTTTTTGTTCAGTTTTTGCTGCGCAAAAAGTT
>JALHPW010000554.1 GCA_022842255.1 Saprospiraceae bacterium
GTTGGACAAGCATCGATACAGCGCCTGCAGGTGCCACAATGGTCGCGGATGGGGTCGTCGTAGAGCAACGGCAGGTCGCAGATGATTTCAGCTAGAAAGAAAAAAGAGCCGCGCTTGGGATGGATGGTCAGGGTATTTCGGCCGTTCCAGCCAATGCCTGCGCGTTTGGCCCATTCGCGTTCCATCACCGGGGCGGAATCCACAAAACAGCGGCCGTTCACCTCGCCGATTTCGGTTTGTATGAATTGTAGGAGCGCCTTCAGTTTGTCCTTCACCACGTGGTGATAATCTTCCCCGTAAGCATACGAGGCAATTTTTGGAGCCTCCGGGTCGGTTTGTTTTTCAGGTGTGAAATAATTGAATGTCAGGCAGATAACCGTTTTGGCGCCTGGTACGAGTAGGGTAGGGTCGGTGCGCAGGTCGAAATGGTTTTCCATATAGGCCATGCGTCCGTGGGCATTTTTGGAGAGCCATTTTTCCAGGTTGCGGGCCTCGGCTTCAAGTCGTTCGGCGCGGGCAAAACCGACGAACTCAAAGCCCAGGCGGTGGGCTTCTTTTCGGATAAGGTCTGAATTGCGTTCGGTGGTTTGCACAAGGCAAAAGTAGGCGAATTGCGAATTGGGATTTACGATTTGGGAATTACGATTTCTTTGATCCGAAGAAAGTAATGAACCGTGCCATCTTCGGGACAAAGAAATCGTAATTCCCAAATCGTAATTCGTAAATCGCGTACTTTTGGGGAAAAATTGATGACTGCCGACGAGATTCTCCGCGACATTCAGGCGGGAAAATTTGCTCCTGTTTATTTCCTGCATGGGGAAGAACCATTTTTTATCGATCAAATTGCCGATGCGATAGAGGCCAGGGCATTGCCGGAAGCCGAACGTGGGTTCAACCAAACCATTCTATACGGCAAGGAAGTGGACCACCTCAGCCTGCTCGACCACCTGCGCCGGTACCCGATGATGAGTGAGCGGCAGGTGGTTATTTTGCGCGAGGCCCAGGAAATGAAAAGCCTGGCGGAACTGGCCAGTTACGTGGAAAACCCGATGCCCAGCACGGTTTTCGTGGCCAGCCACAAGCACAAAAAAGTGGATGCCCGCACCAAATTCGGTAAGGCGCTCGGTGGTAAAAATATCGTCTTTTTCGAGAGCAAAAAACTGTACGACAACCAGATACCCGATTGGATATCAAGCGCTTGCAAGGCCAGAAAACAAAGCATCGAACCAGCCGCAGCGGCACTTATGGCGGAATACCTGGGCACCGACCTTGCCAAAATCACCAACGAACTCGATAAACTGGCGCTCAACCTGGCAGCTGGCACCTCTATTACCGTCGCGCATATCCAGGACAACATCGGGATTAGCAAGGATTACAACGTTTTTGAACTGCAAAAGGCCCTGGCTACCCGCGATCGGCCCAAGGTGGCGCGCATCCAGCAGCATTTTGCGGCCAACATCAAAAAGAACCCACTCATCGTCACCATTTCGAGCTTGTACGCCTATTTCTCCAAGGTGTTTATGCTGCATTCGCTCAAAGGTCAACCCGATTCGGAGGTGCTGAAGGCGCTGGAATTGCGTTCCGACTGGTTTTTAAAGGAATACAAGGCTGCAGCTGCCAATTTCTCCGCCGCGCAATGCGCCCAGGTCATTGGCTACCTCAAGGACTACGACCTGCGGTCCAAGGGCGTCCACAACGATGGCACGGAAGAGGAGGAGCTTATGAAAGAATTGTTTTGGAAAATATTGAATTGAGTTGGCTCGTTCTGAGGCATTCCTAACAAACTCAGCTATTGCCAACGCAGCGTGGTTTTGAACACTGCTTGCATGTAATCAATTAAAAATCATGGTTTTGATTCAATCAAATCATCAAAATCACATAAATCAGCGTATATGAAACGAATTATTGGCATCATTTTAATCATCGTGGGCATTGCCTTGGCCGTCATGGCACTCAACCGCCACGAGGAAGATAAAACGATCATCGATCTTGGAAAAGTCGAAATCAAACAGCAAGACAAGGGGCCTTCTGAAAACACGACCCTGTATTATGTCCTTGCAGCAGTTTTTGTGATTGGGGGCGGGATGCTGGTGACTCGGAACAAGGCGTAAGTTAGCGTGGGCTTCCAATAGGTTTGTTCACCCATTCCCAAAAAGCCGCATCGCGGCGACATTTTGGTAGCCCAAAGGGCGGCAGGAGGTTAGAACGGCGTAGCCGTGACATTATACGATCATCAAAATGCCACGGCTACGCCGTTCGGATAATTTTCAACGCTGGTGCTACTAGAATTTCGCCGCTATGCGGCTTTGGGGCGATGCCGTTTTTCCTGAAGGACAATTGAATTCTACCCCTCCCCACCAGCCTCCCCATAAAATATCACCCAGGTCTTGAAATCATCGGTAAAATCGAGGAAATGGTGTTCCACGCCCGCAGGCACGAACAAAAAATCGCCAGGGCCAAACGGGTATTGCTCCGTCCCATTTTGAAAGGTCCCACTACCTGATTGGATGACGTAGATTTCATCCTGCAAGTGGGGCTGCTGAGGGTCGTGCCCTTTGGGTTGGTAAATCTCGACCGACATACTGCCGTGCCGGAAGAGTTGGAGGAAGGTTTTACCTTCGTGGGCTTGCAGCCTCTGGAGGGCTTCTTCAATGCTGATTTTCATGGAAAAACCGTTTTTTGACCCGACAAAAATAGGTCGCCTGCCGCTCGAATTCTATACCCGCACGGATGTGGTTCAAATCGCCCGTGACTTGTTGGGCAAAATACTCATCACAGAATTTGATGGCCAGCGAACGGCAGGGCGCATCACCGAAACCGAGGCCTACCGTGCTCCTGACGACCGGGCCAGTCATGCTTTTGGCAATCGGCGCACGGCCCGCACGGAGGTCATGTTTCAGGAAGGCGGACGGGCTTACGTGTATCTCTGTTACGGAATCCATCATCTGTTCAACGTTGTCACCGCACCCGCCGAAATCGCCCACGTCGTGCTGATTCGGGCCATCGAACCCATCGAGGGCTTGGAAATGATGATTGCCCGACGCGGAACGTCAATGGTCAAAAGCCAAAACTCAATAGTCAAGCTCACCACTGGCCCTGGCGCGCTGTGCCAGGCTCTGGGCTTGAGCACAGATTTTACCGGGCAGGACCTGCTCGCGCCGGACTCCCCGGTTTGGATAGAAAAATGGTATGAAAATTATTCAACAGATGAAATTGCGGCCGGTCCGCGCATCGGCGTGGACTATGCGGGGGAATGTGCGGCCTGGCCTTGGCGGTTCTGGGTCAAAAACTCGCCGTTCGTCAAAAAAGGAGGGTAAGTGCGGGTTGAAGCGGACAAGGATTTGCTACTTTCGTCCACCCAAAAGGCGGAACCGACCTACAAACTGTGCATCCGATTTTCCTACTTGTCCCCGATTTCCAAAGCTACAGTTCGGAGCATTTTATCTGGCTTGCTGTTGGTGCAGCGAGCACAGCTTTTTGGATTTGGCTCGGTAGGAAACAAACCACCGAACTGGGGCAGCGCCGCATCGGCTTGATTCAAAGCCTCATCCCGGCGGGCTTGTGGGTTGTGCTTTCCTTATACATGGTATTGTTTGAGCAGCCGGTGGATTTGGGCCTGGTGCTTCCGTTCCACATCAGTTATTTCATGAACCTGATGCTGCCCTTCATGCTTTGGCGGCGCTCGTTTTTCCTTTTTGAAATCACGTACTACATGGTAATGGGCGGCTGCATCCAATCGCTGCTTACCCCGGCC
>JALHPW010000555.1 GCA_022842255.1 Saprospiraceae bacterium
TGATGTCTTTTGGTTCGGGGGACATCGATTTTACGGTCTTGTCCCCGAATGTGAATCAATTGGGGCAAATCACGGTTACCCCGCAGCTCGGGATTTGTAGTGGTCCGCCCGAAACCTTCAATATTTTTGCGATTCCACTGCCGGATGCGGCTATTTTGGGTGAAAACAATATTTGTCCTGGAAGTGAAACCACCCTTACCGCCACTGGAGGCACAAGTTATTTGTGGAGCACTGGGGAAACTACCCCGAGTATAAGTATTCAACCAAGTACTGCCACTACCTATACTGCAACAGTAGTCAACAACTACGGATGTATAGCCCATGACAGTATTGAAGTGAGCTTGCTCGCGCCTACCTCCTCCACCATAAACGGCGAGACCTGCGACCCTGCAATGGTGGGAACAACCACCACCACAGTTATTCCCAACGCCGCCGGATGTGACAGTATCATAACGACCACTCTAATTTTGGCGCCAAGCACAATCATCGCCCAAGCCACCCCCCAAATAGCATTTGGGCAATTCCCTATCAGCTGTAACGGTGCATCAGATGGAACTGTGCTGGGCACAGCAAGTGGCGGAGCGGGGCAATACCAATATGTTTGGAGTGTCCCTGGACAAACCAATTCGATACTGGACGGCGTAGGGGCTGGGGTTTATGGCCTAACTGTAACGGATGCAAATCAATGCACCGCAACCAGTAGCGCCACCTTAATAGACCCGCCTCCTTTCACCTTTGATTATGTGCTTGAAAATCCAGCCTGTGGGGCTACACAAGTGTTTGCAAGTATACTCCCCAACAATGGCAACCCACCGTTTGCGGTTTCGCTGGATGGGGTCCCGACACTCGGAGGGCTTACGCTAAGTATTTCAGAAGGGAATCACCTCCTTGCATTAACGGATGTAAATGGCTGTTCTTCAGACACCTCCATAATCGTGGATCTGCCAGAGCCGCCTACTATTAGCTTGCCCGCCGATGCCAGTGTTACTTTGGGAGAGACGCTTGTTTTGGAAGCACACACGAATTTGTTGGCCTGGAAGGACCTGTCATGGAATCCGGTAGCGGATAGCAGTTGCCTGGACTGCCTCTCACAAACTTGGGCGCCTATTGTTTCAGAGACCTATGAGGTGATCATTACCGACCCGGCAGGTTGTACCGCCAGTGCCTCGGTACGTGTGCTGGTGAAGGAAAAAATTGACCTGTACATTCCCAACGTGTTTTCGCCCAATGACGATGGCGAAAATGATTTTTGGACCCTGCATGCGGGCCCCTCGGTGTCAAATCTGGATGCACTCATGATTTTTGACCGATGGGGGGAAATGCTGTTTCAGTTGGAAGCGCCCATTTTCATAAATGATTGGCCCGGTTGGGATGGAAATTACCGGGGTGACCCACTCAACCCAGGGGTGTATGTGTTTTACCTCGAAGCCACCTTGGTCAACGGGGGAAAAGTGCAACAAAAGGGGGATGTGACCTTAATTCGATGAATTTATAGCCTGGTCTTACCTTCAAAAATAAAAACGAACATGATTGTCAAACTCGCAGAGGGAAACCTCAAAACCAAATACGGGGAATACCGGGAAATCCTTTTTTACGACGGACAAAAGGAGTCCATCGCGCTCATCATGGGCGAGGTGGAGGATGGGGAAGAAGTGCTTTGCCGAGTGCATTCATCTTGCCTGTTCGGCCATGCGTTCAACAGCATCGAATGCGATTGCCGGGAGCAAATGGAGATTTCGCAACAGCTGATTCAACGGGAAGGCCGGGGAATTGTCATTTGGCTGGAACAGGAAGGCAAAGGAAATGGCCATTTTGCCCTCTTGAAAAGTGTGGAACACAAACGGTTGGGGCTGAAACAAGCAGACGCCTACGAAGCCGTTGGGTTCAAAAGCGACGCGCGGGATTTTCGGGCCGCAGCGGAGATCTTGAAGGCGCTTGGCGTGAAATCAATTCGGATGCTTACGGATAACTTGGGCAAAGTGGATACGCTAAAACTACATGGAATTCATGTGGCAGGTACCAAAGCGATTGCTTTGTAGTAGGTTTATGCCCTACTCCACACCTTTAAAATTTCAGGCGTCCACCCTACCCCGCTTCAAACACCATAGCATCGTGCCCCAATTTCCTGAAATCCACGGGCGTAACCGCTGAAACGCCTTGCTCTGGCATATACACGCCATAAATCGTGTCTACCGCCGCCATGGTTGCCTTGTTGTGGGTCACCACGATGAACTGCGATTCCTTGGAGAACTGCCGGATAATGCGATTGAATTTTTCAATGTTCGCATCATCAAGCGGCGCATCCACCTCATCGAAGATACAGAAAGGGGCGGGCTTGAGCAGGTACAGCGCAAAAAGCAGCGCCGTAGCCGTCAAGGTTTTTTCCCCACCGGAAAGCTGGGCGATGGTTTGCGGACGTTTGCCTTTGGGTTTGGCAATGATGTTGATGTCTGAATCCAAGGGGTTGTCCGGATTGCTGAGCAGCAAATCGGCGGAGTCATCTTCGGTGAACAGGGTGCGGAACACATTGATAAAGTTCTCCCGCACCTGCGCAAAGGATTCCAGGAAACGCGCTGTAGCGGTCTCCTCAATTTCTTTCATGGTCAATACGAGGTTTTCCTTGGCAGCCAGAATGTCGTCGCGTTGTCCTGCAATGGTGTCGTGACGCGACTTGATTTCGTTGTAGGCCTCGATGGCCATGGGGTTGATTTCACCGTAGTTATCGAGTCGGCGCTTGAGGTTGTTTACGTCGCGTTCGAGTGTATCCCGTTGATATTCAGGGTTGGGCTCTTGATTGATTACATCATTCACACCAATGCCAAATTCGGCCCGCAAACGCTCGCCAATGGCAGTGATCTCAAATTTGGCGTCGTTGAACTTCTCTTTCAAACGATTTACCAGCACCTGTAGGTCCTGCTGTTTGCGGAAATTATCGCGTTGCTTGTTTTCCAGCTCGTGAATCTCGTTTCGGGCTTTGAAATACGCCTGTTCTACCCCACTGAGTGCCGCTTCCTTCTCCTTTTTTTCTGCGTATGCGGTGGTCAGTTCTAGTGTAATTCGCTGAATATCCGCTTCAATCAGGCCAAGTTCGTCTTTGTTTCGGGCCAAATTGGATTGCGCCGTTGCAAGGGTTTGGCGTAGGTCGTTGCGGCGGTTTTCGCGGAAGGTAAGTTCCTGCCGAAGCGCATTCACCTTGTTTTGCTGGCGGATGAACTCAATGTTCTTTTGGTTGTAGGCCGTGCTGGCTTGACTGAGTTGCTCGGCCACATCCCGGAAAGAGCCATCCGCACTGGTGAGCCGTTCGCGCAGGACATCCGCTGCCGCTGTTTTTTCCTGCAATTGTTGCTCAATCAACGCATTGCTTGCGCTGAGGCTTGCAATTCGCTGATTGGCATCGCCGGCTTGGGCGTCAAAATTGGCCACAAACGCAGCGATATTGTCCAATTTGGCCTGGTTCCCAGCCTTCTCCTGGCTCAGCCGGTTGAGCACCTCCCGCTCGCGTTGGAGCATGGCGGATTGATCGGCATTGCGCAAGGCGGAAATATGGGTACGGAGGGTACTTAGTTGTGTATTTAGTTGATTTTCAGTACTTTCCAGTTTCTTGATTTCCGTTTCCAGGATTTCCAGGTTCTTTTTCCGGCCAATTTTTTTACCTTCAAAAAGACCGACCGAGCCGCCCGACATAGAGAATTTCCGTTTGACGAAGGTACCCGATTTGGAAAGAAT
>JALHPW010000556.1 GCA_022842255.1 Saprospiraceae bacterium
GGGGCTGGAGTAGGGTATGATAACAGGCGTTTCACCAGAGTCTGCCGGAGGATGGGCTTCATGATAGACATCCTTAAAACATGCATCAAAATTCGTTGAGTCAAGGGTCACCCCCAAGCGAGCGCTTTCCTCTTCAATAAACTGGTAAATAGCATCAATTTGGGCATCAGATAGCGCTGGGAAACTACTCATCATTGTTGGTCTCCATTGGTTCCAAACACAAACGGCCAACGAATCCCCAGAGGCAATGAACGCTTGTGAATTGCGGGTAAACTTCCGAAGCCAGGTTTTTTCCCGAAATTTGGTGATGTTGCCCAGCGCTGGACCAGTCAGCGGCGTGCTCAAACTAGGACAGTGACAGGCCGCGCAAAGTTTTTGAAACAGTTGTTGGCCAGTCTCGAGGTTGCTCAAATCAGCCTGATTGTCAAAGCCCTCGGGGATTTCTTGCCAATAAATCCCTTGTTCGGAATCATTGCCCTGAAACCATTTTGTACCTGCCCGCCGACCTTTCACCGGCAATTCGAGTTGAATGGGGCAGTTTGGATTAATCGAAACCGCCGCTCCATTTGAACTGACAGCATTGATGTAAATCATCCCTTCCGTTTCCAGCAATCGGCCATCGGATGCAACGGTACCCATGCCGAGCAAAAACGCTTCGCCCCGGTTGCGGACTTCCTGAACTTCCAGCACGATTTCCCTTTGATCACAAACAAACGTGTTGGGGCAAAACCGGAGCACCATCCCCCGCTTACACCGGATGATGGTGTCTTGCCCAATTTTTATTTCAAACCGTTGAATTTCAGGACCTAGTTCGCGACCGATTTTGCCTAGAGAAATACCCCTCTGGCAAGAACAGCACATGCTAACCAAGCCTATTATGAAAATAGTCGTGTAGCGCATAAAAGCATAAATTGATCTCTGCAAAAATACCTTAACAGACACACGCTATACTCCTCAATCTGTCACAGATATTTGGCCCACATTTTGAAATTAGAATCACTTAACAAATTCAAGGCCCCTGCCTTGTACGATTTTTGCAGATGCTTCGTTTTCCCCAAACCCTTGTCGCATCTCGCACTTCTTTCTCGCAATCCGAATTCATGAAAAAAGCACCCCTGTTCGCTGTAGTCAAGCTTTGCACCCTGCTTTCCCTCCCCCTGTTTGCACAAGACCCAACTGCCAAAGAAACCCCCAAATCGGGCGTCATTGAGGCAATTGATGTCGAAGCATTTGCACCTAAACCCATCGATACCACCGTAGCCCCAACGATCATCGCATTTGGTTCCTGCAACAAAATGAGCATGCCACAAACCATGTGGCAGCACGTCAATGCCAATAACCCGCAATTGTGGGTTTGGCTCGGGGATATTATTTACGCGGACACCTCGGATATGCGCGCCTTGGCCGCACACTATAAAAAACTGAAAACCACTCCGGATTACAAAAAAATGCGCGCCAAAACCCAGATCATCGGCGTGTACGACGACCACGATTATGGCCTCAATGATGGGTGTAGTGATTACCCCATGAAGAAAGGGGCAAAAAAATGCCTTATGGATTTTCTGGATGTCCCGATGAACAGTGTGATCCGCAAGCGCGAAGGTGCATACAGCAGCTATACCTTTGGCAAGGGCGCCCAACGCATCAAGGTCATCGTGATGGATACGCGCTATTTCCGCGACCCTTTGGTGAAAGACCCCACCAAACAACGGCGTTACATCCCCAATATGGAAGGGGAGGTGCTTGGGGAAGCCCAATGGAAATGGCTCGAAAACGAGCTCCGATCCAGCACGGCCAACCTCAATATCCTTTGCTCCAGCGTCCAGGTCATCGCCGACGACCATCCGCATGAGAAATGGGGGAACTTCCCCAACCAGCGGAAAAAACTGCTTGCCCTCATTTCCAGCACCAAACCCAAAAACCTGCTCATCCTTTCCGGCGACCGCCACATGGCCGAGGTGTCAAAAATGCAGTTGGAAGGCCTGCCTTACCCGCTGTACGATTTTACGTCGAGTGGCATGACCCATATCCGCAGCGGTACCGAAGAAGTAAACCGCTACCGGGTAGGCGATATGATCCTCAAGAAAAACTTTGGTGTACTCAAAATTTCTTGGAATGGAGACAAGCCCATTGTGGCCCTTCAGGCCCGCGGCCAACTGAATGAGTTGTTTCAGGAGGTGGTGGTTAGGTATTAGCTTGGGTGTTTAGGGTTTAGAAAGTTTAGGGTTTAGGGTTTAGAGGCTTGAGCGGAGCCTCTAAACCCTAAACATTCTAAACCCTAAACATCTAAACCATCCCTACCTTTGCCGGATGGAATTTTTGAAACAGCACGTAGAAGCGCTCATCTTCGCTTCCCCGCAGCCCGTGGCCGTGGCCGATTTGAAGGCGGTCATGGAGGAGGCTTTTCAGGCCCCGATTAAAGAGGCCGACATTTTGAAGGCAATCGAAGCCGCAAAAGCGCAATTCCAGCAGGAGCAGTATTCATTTGAATTGATTGAAATTGCAGGTGGCTGGCAGTTTCTAACCAAGGGCGCCTACCATACCACGGTGGCCATTCATTTGCGCCAGGCTACTAAAAAGAGACTTTCACAAGCGGCGCTCGAAACCCTGGCGCTCATCGCCTACAAACAACCCGTGAGTCGGCCAGAAATCGAGGAAATCCGCGGCGTAAACTGTGATTACGCCTTGCAAAAACTTTTAGAAAAGGAACTTGTTTTTATAGCCGGACGCAGCGATGGCCCCGGCCGACCCCTGCTTTATGGTACCACTGAAAAATTCATGGACTACCTGGGAATCAATAGCCTGACGGATTTGCCAAAGCCCAAGGATTTTAAAGACGAAGAAAACAGCGTGGGCGAAATCCCCAGCGCCGAGGAACTTGTAACCGTTTTACCCACCGAAGCCGTGGTAGAGGCTGCTAACGATACTGAGCAATCACCACCAATAACCAATAACCAGTAAACCAACCACCATCACCATGGACGCACCCTTGGTCAACCGCGTCGCTAACAGCGGCCTCGTCACCATAGATTTGGAAGAAATGTACCCTGCGGGGGAGGTTGTGCCATTCGATTTGAAGGCCTACCTGTTTATGGAGTTGATCCTGAAAGAGCAGGACTTCCGGGAAGCACTTAAAGCACTCGACTGGGAACAATACCGGGGCAAAAACCTGGCTGTTTTTTGTTCTGCCGATGCCATCATCCCGCTTTGGGCCTATATGCTCGTGGCTACCCACGCTGCGCCTTTTGTGGCGGATATTGCGCTGTGTGAGCCAGCAGATTTTGTGGAGAAAGCGTTCCTTAAAAAACTCGCAGCACTCGACATACAGGAATTTGAAGGTAAACGATTGGTTATCAAGGGTTGCAGCGAAAAACCAGTGCCCGCTTCAGCCTATCTCGAAATCACCCAGCGTTTGCAACCCGTGGCTTTGAGCATTATGTTTGGGGAACCTTGTTCGACAGTGCCTGTGTATAAAAAAGCTAAAAGCTAAAGTTGTCATTGGGTCATTTATCGTCATTGGGTCATTATTTGTTAAACCCTATGATGAAATGACGCCCAATGACCCAATGACGATTAATGACGAAATGACCCAATGACCCAATGACGAAATAACAACAAATGACTAACCCGCTGAAATTCAAAGTACTAGACGCCTATCTGATACGGCAATACCTCTCTACGGTATTTTTCTCGCTGTTGATTTTCAGCATGATTTCTT
>JALHPW010000557.1 GCA_022842255.1 Saprospiraceae bacterium
CCCTTCATCGCTTCCAAAATATTGGCATCCAAGGCTCGGTGGGCAAGTGGTGCGGTGTATTCGTTGAGCGATTCCATGGCCCGGTGAATGGCATCTTTATCAGCTCCACCCACGGCTTCCCGAAGGCTGGAGAGCAGCCCCCGGGTTTCCGTGATTTCCATGTCGGAGAGTATGGCTGCGTTGTGTTGTAAAAATTTGTCGCCGGAGAGCAGGATGTTATTGGCTTCGTTGCGGGCTTCCAGCAAGGCTCGTGCAGCAATATCGGATTCAGCGTTTTGAATGCTATCGATCAACATAAGCGCCATTTCTTCCTCGCTGATGCCGTAAGTGGGGCGTATCTCCACTTGGGTTTCTAGGTTGCTACGGAGCTCGCGGGCCCGAACTGTGAGGATTCCATCGGCATTGAGAATAAACTGGATGTCGATTTTTGGCAAGCCAGCAGGCATGGGCGGAATGTCGCGCAGGATAAACTCTCCCAATTTGCGGTTGTGCTCCACCAAGTCGCGTTCGCCCTGAAACACGCTGATTTTCAGATTTTTCTGACCATCCACGCTGGTCGTATACTGCCGCCCGGCTTTGGTCGGGATTTTTGAATTGCGGGGAATTATGGCATCCATCAAACCTCCTACCGTCTCAATGCCCAGCGAGAGTGGGGTAATGTCGAGCAATAAGATATCCTGCTGATTTCCCGCCAAAACGTCTGCCTGAATGGCAGCGCCAAGGGCCACGATTTCGTCGGGGTTGAGGTCGTCAAAAGCTGTTCGACCGAAAAATTCCGACACGCGTTTTTTGACCAAGGGCACTCGGGTACTTCCGCCCACCAATACCACCTGGCCGATTTGTGCTTTGGAAAGCTTGGCGTCGCGCATCACGTTCTCGCAACATTCCAGGGTGCGGCTGATCAGAGGCTCGATGAGGGCTTCAAACTCGGCGCGGGTAATGCGGAGTGGTGGCAACGAACTTCCCGAAAGTTTCAAACTTTCGGGAAGTTGGGATTCAAAAACTTCTATTTTAGAAAGCTCCTTTTTGGCCTGCTCCGCCAACAGTCGAAGCGTTTGCCCGAAATTAGGGTCGGTGGTCAAATCTTCACGGGTGCCGCCCAATTGGTCTAAAAAGAATTCAACAATGGCGCGATCAAAATCGTCGCCGCCCAGAAAGGTGTCGCCATTGGTGGCCAAAACCTCGTAGATTCCGTCCTGGATTTGGAGAATCGAAATGTCAAAAGTTCCACCGCCAAGGTCATAAACAGCAACGGCCCCTTCCCCGCCTTGCCCCTGAAGGGGGGTGGCCAAGGCTGCGGCGGTAGGTTCGTTGACAATTCGAAGTACGTCGAGACCAGCGAGTTTGCCTGCATCGCGGGTAGCCTGGCGCTGGTTGTCGTTGAAATAGGCAGGTACAGTGATGACCGCTTTTTCGATGGCTTGTCCGAGTTCGGCTTCAACACGAGCTTTTAATTCCTTGAGAATCAGTGCGCTGAGTTCGATGGGGCTGTAAAAACGGTCTTTGACCCGGATTTTCACCAGGGAGTCGGTGTCGTCGTCAATGATTTGGTAGCCAAAGAAATCACGTTTGGCTTGAATGTCTTTGAACGACTTGCCCATGAGCCGTTTGACCGAAAAAATCGTATTGGCTGGGTCTGAAATCAGTTTTTCCTTGGCCGCATCCCCAACGAGGATGTCGCCGTTTTCAGCAAAATGCAACACACTGGGTACGAGCGTACTGCGTCCGTCGGCACCTTTTACACAATACGGTTGTCCGTCCTTGATAAATGCCACAAGACTATTGGTAGTGCCCAAATCTATGCCCACGATGAGCGGTTTGGGGGTTTCGACGGAGCCGTCCTTAAGATTGATTGAAAAAGTTGCCATGGATTTGTTTCAGAAGCCGCAAGGTACGGCTGTAAGATCTACGATTTACGATTTGGGATTTACGATTTTTTTGATCCGAATCAGGCATGATTCATCCTTGATTTGAATCAAAAAAATCGTAAATCCCAAATCGTAAATCCCAAATCGTAAATCCCAAATCGTAAATCCCAAATCGTAAATCCCAAATCGTAAATCCCAAATCGTAAATCCCAAATCGTAAATCCCAAATCGTAAATCCTAAATCGGACTCGGCAAATCCCACTTCCACTGCATAGCCGCCAAACGAATCCCCACCACTACCACCACGGAAAAAGTGGCTGCCATGGGTGCAACCGGTTCCCAGGCTGCGAACAGAAAATAGAGCGCCCCGCCCAACAACGAGGCCGAAGCATAAATATCCTTGCGGAACACCAGCGGGATTTCATTCAACAACACATCGCGCAGCACCCCGCCAAAACATCCGGTAATCATGCCCAAGGCTACACAAATTGATGGACTCAGCCCGGCTTCCAGTCCCCGTTGCAGTCCTACAATGGTGGCAAAACCCAACCCAATGGCATCAAAAATGGCCAGGGTTCGGGGGAAATACTGCAAGTACTTGCGAAAAAACAGCGTGATGAGGTAAGACACAAATACCACGGTGATGGCCTGTTGGTCCTTCATCCAGGCTACGGGGGTGTTGCCGATCAAGAGGTCGCGGATGGTGCCACCGCCGACTGCAGTGGCGAAAGTGAGCACCAGCACCCCAAACACATCAAGGCGTTTATTCAAAGCCGCCAAGGCGCCAGAAATGGCGAATGAGGCGGTGCCGAGGGTTTCCATGAGTTCGCGTAGCAGCATGTTGATTGAATGCTTGGTGTTTTTCAAATCTACCTCACAAAACGGAATGCAGGGTACTTACATATCGTTCCACAAACTCGTCCACCTTTTTCCGGCGGTATTGCATGACCCAGCGCGGATGGGGTAGGGGAAGGATGTTTTCAAAAAAGCGTTCGCGTTGGTTGAGCTTGGAGAAAAAAGCGAAATTTTGTCCTTCCCCAAAGCAAATGGCGGTCTTGCCGAGCATACCAAACTCCAATTGGGTGCGGATATTCCAGGTAATAAAGGCATCGACGTTTTTGATCAGGTTTTTATCATCATAGTAGTTGATATTCACCCCATTGCGAATAAACCCGAGCGGAGATAAGGAGGTGATGTAGAAGGACTGGGTAAAAACATCTGCACCACCAAACGCACGTATGAAACGCCAAACAAAATCTGCAGAGAGTTCCGCCTTTTTGGGAAAACTGTTCTGGATGCCACATTCGGTTTCCAACCGCAGTGGATCCGTGAATGGGACCCCCGTTTGTCCCGCGCCAAACCGGCCAGGATTGATGCCAAAAACAAAGTGCCGACCCCGTTGGTCTGAATAATATTTTTGATAAAACTCGCTTAGGCAGCGCATGGTTTCTGCTTGCCCATAAGGAAACAACCATTCGAATCCGGGAGGCAATTCCAGCTCCGGAATGCGCAGGTTTTGTGTGAATTGGATAACTTTTTGACCAAAAGACATAAGGAAGTAGATTTGGTAAGGAGGGGGCTACCACCGTGTTATCCCACTTACATTGGTCTGCAAGGGTATTTTGTTTCCGCTCAACCAATGTTCCATCAAGCGCCGATTGAACGTGATGTCAGCGAGGTAAAAGTCCTGAAATCCCATCAAGACACTTTCTTCCACGGGCTGTAAAAGTACGCCAACCGGTACAGCATAATTGGCGTGTAAAAAATAAAACTTGCCCTGCTGTTTGAGTAAAAAACCTACGTGCCCATCCCCTAATCCAATGAAATACAGGCCGTCGCGCAATTTGCT
>JALHPW010000558.1 GCA_022842255.1 Saprospiraceae bacterium
ACATATAAGGTGTCGCCAGTTGATGAAGGGCGTATTCCGTTGGGCTGATTGAATTTCGCGACCGCAGCATTACCATCTGTAGTACCCAAAGTAGAACCCAACCAGACATTGTAGTTGCCATCCAAATCAATCTTATAAATTTTGTGTGCATTGAAGGCCGTGGCATACAAAAACCCATGGGTATAGGCAAGAAAACCAATATTTTGGCCGAGCGGAGGCTGGGTCAAAAAACTGATTTCGCCATTGGGAGTCACCTTGAAAATTTTGCGGTCCGAAAAATTTGCCACGTACAGATTCCCCGCGTCGTCATAACAAAGTCCAACGGGGCCGTTAAATTGTGGGTGGCTTAAGTAGTCAATCAAGCTGCCATCGGGTGCAAGTTTCCAGATTTTGTGTTGGAGGTAGGTAGTTACCAGAATGGTATCACTATTTGGCATTCGGAGCATACCAGATGGCCCGCTAATGGAGGGAATCAGCACTTCCTTGGTCCCGTCGGGGAATAGTTTGTATAGCTTATTGCCCGTATTGGCGGCCAATACTATGGTGCCATCGTCATTGAATGCCATCCCGTTAGGACTTCCGATTCCAGTGACAAAAACCGTTTCTGTGCCATCAGGTGTTCGTTTATACACTTTTGAGCCAACATAGTTAGACCCATACAGGTTTCCAGCGGCGTCAAAAATGATGTCGTCGTCAATTTTGCTGGCATTCGTGGTAATGGTGGTGACCGTTTGGGCATTGAGCATGCAGAGGCTGGTCCAGACCACCAAGATCGTGGTAGTGATGTGTTTCATAGCTTAACAATTTAGGTGAACAATAAAATCGGGGGCAAAAAAAAGGGGGATGCGATAACGCATCGCCCCGTTTTGCAAAGTGGGTCGAAATAGGATGTGTTTTCTTTAGACCGCTACTTTTGCTTTGGGGTCTTTCACACCAAAATATTCACGGGGGTTCTGACCCGTTTCTTTCAGAAAGGCGCGATTAAAGGCCGATTTTGAATTGAACCCAGTGGCAAAAGCAAGCTCCAGGGTATTCATGTGGCTCAAACGTGGGTCCCGACGTGCTTGGATGTAGGCTTGCACTCGGTAGCCATTGATGAAGTCGAAGAAATTTCTGTTGTAGCCCTGATTGATTACCTTCGACAAACGATGTTTGGGTTGACGTAACGCTTCTGCCAGATCTCCTATCTTGATTTCCGGGTTCAGGTATGGCTTTTCAGCCAACATGTAATGGCTTAAGGATTCCAATTCAATCTCCGGAATGGGTTCTTCTGGAATCATTTTGTTCTCTTCCTCTTCAATTACGACAGGCAATTCAAGAATGGCAGGAGTAGACCAGATTTTAAGGGCTAAAAAATAAACCGAGGCCACAACCAACACCCAAAACAAGGTATAAATGGAATAATCGCTCTGTTGGTGATAAACCTTATGCACAAAACCAGCGCACCAGAAAATCAATAGCCCCAGGCAAACAACCAGAAAGGACCGTAAAAATTGACCAATGAACGGTGCTGCAAATTTTTCATAAAACGCTGCACGATATCGTTGGTAAATACCCAAACTCATCCAAAGATAGACCCCCAAACTGAGCATTGCAGCCAACTCTATCAGGTTGAAACCCACCAAAATCTGAGGCAATGTCAGAAAATGTAAAACGCCCTTTAAATGCAAGCCCAAAAAGGTGTTGACCAATAATACATGAACACCAGCGGGTATGAAATGAGACCATAATCTGCCCCTTGGGAGCGCTTCCACTCTGAGCAAAGCCCGGGTAAACAAATAGATAAATGGCCCGGTCAAAAACAAAATCACATCCGGCAGTAAAATGATTTCAGCAAACTCCCTAAAAAAGGAAGGTTGATACGTCACCCGCAGCAACATCAAGATTGAAATGGTCAGCAACAGGGCTATGAAATATTGAATGGCCTCCCGATTGGCATTCTTTTTTTGCCAAAGTAAATAAACCAGAAAGAATCCCTGGATGCAACCCGGATACAAGGCTATCTCTAGCCATTTGTTTTGAATCATAGCAAAGGCATTAATGGAATTGAGTGACCAAGTTACTTGGTTTTACTCAAAGGAATTCCACACACGTGGTGTTTCTTTCAGCCTTGATTGGCGTTCCTTCTACCACCCTAATTCCTGGTCCTGGGGTGTCCTGCTCTACGTTGATTTTAGAACTTCAAATTTGACTGTTCTGTTCGTCACGCCTTTTTTTCCAATTAATGTCAAACTTACCGTCCACTTCAACCTTCAAATGGTCTGGCGGTATCGCAACTTGCAAGTGAAATGGCGGAAGCCCTGGGTGTTGCAGTGCGCTTTCTTCCCTTAGTCTTCTACTGCAAAACAAATCTATAACCGTTAAATCTGGCCGTGCTTCATATACGCTCATATCCACCCAAACCGAACTTTATTGTCATTAAAACAAAGTGATTGGGGGGTCAATTAAAAATCAAGGTGTTTCAATCACTCAACTCATCAAAATCACTTTAATCACAGTATATCATGGGGCAGGTGCCCGGACTTTGCCTTGGTGGGTAGCTTACACATCAAACTGGAGAAGACTAAGCAGGGCGAATATTGAGGTCAGAAATTTCGTTGGGCCTTGTTGTTCTGAGTTCTATTTGTTCGCAGTGAATTCTTATGCGTTGGCCATTTTCAAAAAAGTAAAGCATATCATCTCCCTCATTTGGTTTTGATTGTGGAACTATGCTATCATTTATTCCCCTCGCAGTAGATGGGAAAAATGTAATCTCACTTAAACAACTATCATCTCCATAAGTGCTTTTTTCGTCTTGTTCAATTACCCTCAAGAAGGTTACGCCTTTATGGATTAAAACCAAACTTGAAAATTCGTTTTTGTCAACCCAATCACCACTTGATTTTTTCCAATGTAATTGAATTACACTGCCTGCTACATCATAGTCAAATCCAACGAAATCAAAATTGTTATGCAAGTCGATATGTCGCCCTGCAATTGCTATGGCATGATTGTCTATGATGTCGAAGTTAACTTTCATGGTTTTGTTGTCTAGGGTGGAAACACAAGAAGACATGCCCAACCCCAGCATTCCTCAGCACAAACATAAGAAACGCAGCCATATTAGCAAAATGAAGATCTCGGGCCCAGCCAGGCCTTTCCCTTACCAACCTTAAATTCCCTACGCCATGCTTATGTCTCATACACACCATGGGACATAAACGATTGAAAAACACCTATTTAAGACACCTCCGACACAACAATATGCTTCATAACCTCGCAAAGCACCGGGTCGGAGCTGATGTGGTGGTGTATGCCTTCAAGCACCCCTTTTGCCAGCGGATGTTGGGCGAAATAAATGGATCGGTTCTTTTTTAACCGTTCCAATTCCGGACTATAATTGGCAACCACAATGCCATGTGCCTTCCCTTTTAGCATGTCTTCATCGTTGCCACTATTGCCTGCGGCAATGAACTGGTTCAGCGGGATTTTCCATTTGTAACTGAGATAGCGGACGGCGCTACCCTTGCTGGCCCTGAAAGGCAGGATATCGAGAAATCGATTTTCGGTTAACAATATCCTGGCTTTCAGCTTGCGGTCGTCCAATAGTTTATACAAATCGGCCAGGGTGTTTTCAGTGAACTTTTCGTCCACATAATAACTGAGCTTAAAACGCCATTGAGCCGCTTGTTCCTGCAAACGGATTCCGGGAAATTCTGACA
>JALHPW010000559.1 GCA_022842255.1 Saprospiraceae bacterium
AACTTGAAAAAAAACGAGGCAATTCTGCTTGATATTCAATGCCTTGATAGCCTTCGATTTGAACTGATTGAAGGGAAAAGCCGCTCTACACACCTGTTTGGCCAATGGCTGGTCAACAGTCGGGGTTCGTTCTGGATTACCCGCAACGCCGCCAATCGGGTACTCGACCAGGGCCACCTGAACATCCAAATCCAAAGCCCGGAAAGTCTTGCTCGTTCGTATATCAAGGATTTGCTGGTCAAACCCATGAGTTATTATTCCAGTGTTTTGGAACTCAAACTCCGCGAACCCATTGCACGCCGAGCCGCAGATGTGTTGAACAAGTTGGTAGAGGTGTACAACCGAGCCGCAGCAGCAGACAAAAACAAGGTCAGCGAAAACACCATCCAATTCATCGACCAGCGCCTTCTTTACCTGACTGAAGAACTTTCGACAGTGGAAGGCGGGGTGCAACAATACAAACAGCGCAACCAGATTGCCACCAGTATCGAATCGGGCATGAACATCGTGCTGGAGGAGATGTCGCAGTTCGACGAAGAAATCGCAAGCCGGGAGGTGGAGCGAAGCGTGTTGCAAAGCATGGAGTCTTACCTGGCCACCATGCGTCCGGGGCGTTTCCAACTCGTTCCGGCAACCCTAGGGACCAATGATGAGGCCCTGGCTCAAATCATCCTGCGTTTCAACGAAAAAGTGTTGGAGCGCGACCGACTTTCACAAACCGCCAAGCCTGACAATCCTGCCCTGCTCAACCTCGACCAAGAACTACAAAGCCTTCATGGCAATGTATTGGAAACGGTCAGAAAGGTTGAAAAACGCACCGAAAGTATCCTTGCCCAAGCCCGCTCCAAACGTATTGCCTTGACCGGAAAAGTGCGCGAAGTACCACGTATGGAGCGAGAATTGCAGGAAATCATGCGGCAACAAAGCATAAAACAAAACCTTTACCTGTTTTTACTGCAAAAAAGAGAGGAAACCCATTTGGCACTCGCCAGTACCACGGCCAATTCCCGCGTGGTAGACCCCGCCCGGCCCAACAATATTCCCGTAAAACCGCAGAAAAGATTGGTTTACATCCTTTCGATTTTGTTTGGCTTGATGCTCCCAGCACTGTTTATCTTGTTGAAAGACCTGCTGAACGACACCGTGCAAGATGAAAACGACCTCAAAAAAGCCACCGATGCACCCCTTTTGGGCGGAATTGCCCTCAGCAAAAGCGGTAAGAACATTGTGGTGGACAGCAAAAGCCGCTCTGCGGTGGCCGAAATGTTCCGATTGTTGCGCACCAATATCCAGTTCCTCTTGCCACCAGGGATTGAAAAAGGCCAAACCATCCTCGTGACCTCCAGCGCCAGCGGCGACGGCAAAACATTTGTGACCGCCAACCTTGGGGTAGCAATGGCCATTTCAGGCAAAAAAACGGTGCTGATTGAGCTCGATTTACGCAAGCCCAAACTGGCCCGCTACCTCAATGCTGGCCACCAAGAAAAGGGCCTTACCAATTATCTGCTGGGACAATCCAGCGTAGCTGAAATCATCCAAGCTTCAGCCTTGCACGAAAACCTCTTTCACATTCCTTGCGGTCCAGTGCCACCCAACCCAGCCGAACTCCTGTTGTATGATGGTTTGGACCAATTGCTGGAAAAGCTCAAAACCGAATATGATTTTATCCTGATTGACACCTCTCCCGTGGGTCTCGTTGCAGATGCACTCCTACTCAACCGATTTGCCTCCGCTTCCCTGTACGTGGTACGGCAGGGACAAACCAAAAAAGCAATGCTCAAAACCTTGCGCGACATCCATCAGGAAAAGAAACTCCACAACATCGCGGTCGTATTGAATGGCCTCAAAGAAGGTGGGCAAGGTGGTTATGGATACGGCTATGGTTATGGGTACGGCTATGGATATTATGAGGAAGAAAAAAAGGGCAGGTCGTGGCTGGGCAAGTGGTTAAAATGGCCTAAGTAGTCAAGTTTCACAGGACACTACAGCGCTACGCGGTCTCTCTAATATTTGGAAATTTGCTTTTAAACTTAGCAAATCGTCGTGTTATCCTGACGTTGCGTCGTCGCGTCGTTGCGTGAAAAAAGTCGCTTAATCGCCCCCATGGACATAGGCCAAAAAGCATCAAAAGGTTTTTTCAGCATCCTGACCCGCAACCTGCTTGCCCGTGCAATGGGGCTGGTGTCCATGATAGTCCTGGCCAGACAACTAAGCCCATCGGATTTTGGGCTGGTGAGCATTACCGAGGTTTTACTGAATTTTATTGCCGTATTTGGCGTGACGGGGGTCTTCGAATTCCTGGTGAGCTATCGAGGCACCGACCGCAGTGAAATCAACCAATCGGCATTTTGGTTTAATGCAATGATGGGATTGGGCGTCGCCACTGTATTGATTTTGGCGGCTCCTTTTTGGGCGGAAAATCACGGAGACGAACGGATTATCCCGCTATCTATCCTGGTTTCGGGTATCTTCTTGATGAGTTGCCTTCAGATTCTACCCAAGTCCATCCTTTCACAACGCCTTGATTTTGAGACCCAAACGCGGGTCCAAGCCCCTTTCATCCTGTTGATGCCTCTGGGCAAAATCGCTTTCGCTTTCCTGGGTTTTGGCGTGTACAGCCTCTTGATCCCTACGCTGTTTTTTAGTGTTGTACAAACGATTTTATTTTACAGGGCTGTGCGTTGGGATTTTCATTGGGCATTGTTTGCACACCGATGGAGCGAAATATACGGGTTTACCAAACACCTTATCGGGACTACTTTTTTGACCCGAATCACGGACGAGGGAGATAAGTTCATTGTGGGAAAGTTTTTGGGGCTCGAAGCACTTGGCGTCTACAACCTAGCAAGTCAATTGGCACAGCTGTTCACCGCCAACATCGGCACCATCACCAACCAGATCTTTGCCGCCGCCTTCCCTAAATATGCGCACAACCGAAAATTAATGCTGGAGCGCTACTTGCAAGTCACCAAAGTCATCGCTTTTTTCAGTTTCCCAATCATGGGCTGTATGGCCGTCGCTGCCGAACCATTGATTACGCTGGTATATACCGACAAGTGGAGCGCGGCTATTCTTCCCTTCCAGATTCTGACTGTTTTTGCGGTTTTTCGCAGTGTTACCAGCTCTTATGGGGCGGTTATCAACTCTCTGCAGGTACCACACATTGCGTTTTACCCTTTATTGGTATATGCCCCAATTCATCTAGCGGTCGCAATATACTGCGGGCAATATAGCATCGTCACCCTGGCCTTGGGGGTGGTTTCGCTTAAAGTCCTTTACCTGCAGTTCCGAATCCACCAAGTTGCAGTTTTGTTACATTCCAGTGTCCAAAAATTCTACAGCAACCTCCGCTCCACCTTACTAGCCAGTATTGCTGCAATCATCTGTGGCCTAGGGGTAGCTTTCTTGAACATTTCCAATAATTGGCTGGAATTATCGGCCATAAGCCTGGCTTTCCTGCTCACTTTTTGGGGGGTGGTCCAAATTTTTGGTAAACATGACCTAATCGCCATCCGGGATTTCTTCTCCAAAACCAACCCCAGGGTGGGCTTGGTTTTTGCCCGGGTTTTCTTGCTAAGTCGCGTCCACGCAACTTAATGAAAATCAAGGTTTTATCCATAGTCCAGAGTTTTCCGGAAAACGTGGTAACGCTTTCCAAATTCCGCGGCTTTGTGGAAAACCCCAACTACGATTAC
>JALHPW010000560.1 GCA_022842255.1 Saprospiraceae bacterium
CATCGTATTGGTACTCAGACTCCCACCAGATATTAAAACGAACATAGGGATAAGGCAATGACGTGAAATCAAAACAAGGACTTTCTACAAAAGAGCGTTGCCCCAGGATATAAAAAGAACCCGTGAGCCCACCAACCACCCAGCAATTTTGGCCGGAAGCCGCTGTATTGATAATTGGCTTCCCCGGTGTCCCCCAGGCCCAGTCGCTTCCAGTACCACCAGATGTCCAGCCCCCTGTCGAAGCTTCAAAATCCTCATGATACGGGAAGGTGGCGATGGTCGCCCCGCATTGAGCCTTTACTTGTGCGGCGTAAAAGGATAAGGGCAAAAACAACAGGATTTTGAAATACTGCATAGAAAAATCTTAAAGAGCGTTGACAATCAAACCATTTCTAAAACCGGTTTTGGATAGATTATACTGCTCCACCAAAATGTCGCCGCGATGCGGCTTTTGAGCCAAATTTATTCAAAACTAGGTCTTTTTTAAACAAATCGGGCCTTAGTCCACTCCCGTCCATGGAAGTTGCTAAAGCCCGATTAGGTTTGTGCCCCACGCCAAATGCGAAGGTGACGTATCAAGGGTTAAGTGCCTACTTCTTCGCCTTGGCAGCAGCCTTTTTAGCTGGTTTTTCAGCCAGTGTCTCCGGTGCTGCTGCTTTTTCGACTACCGCTTCAGCAGCAGCGGCTTTTTTAGTCGCTTTTTTGGCGGCTACCGGTGTTTCTTCCGGCTTCGCCGTGGCTGCGGCTTCGGCTTTTTCTGCGGCGGCGGTTTCTGCGGCAATTTTCTCCGCTTCCCGTTTGGCATCTTCGAAAATGCCGTGCTCGCGCATGAAATTGTACCATTTGATACATTTCTGAATATCACCGATGTGCACCCGATCGCGGTCGTGTTCGGGAAGTACGGCCGTGAAGTAGGCGCGCAATTCCGGACTGCTTGATTTTGGGTCTACCGGAGGAGTGGTGTCATGCAGGTCCAGCATTTTCTGGAATACCTCCACGAGTGGCACGGTGTTTTCCCCTTCGTCGGTGAAAGTGTAAACCGCCACGGTAGCCAGTGGGGTGATTTGTTGTTGGCGGACCGGCACAAAGCGGGTGCGACCTTCTTTGCGGTCATCAATGATGACACCGTTTGCACGGCTGCTCACAAGTTTGTGTACGCCGGGAGCGCCGGGCACTACTAGATATTTGTCTAAGTTCATTTTTAACGATGAACTATGATGTATGATGTATGATGTATGAACTATACTGCACTCAAGTGACCATGGTATAGTTCATACATCATACATCATACATCATAGTTAGTTTATACAGTCATGATTTCCTTTTCCTTGTGGGCCACCACAGAATCGGTGGTTTCCACGTATTTGTTGACGAGGTTTTGAAGCTCGGTTTCCTTGCGTTTACCGATGTCCTCGGGCAAACCATCCTTTACGGCCTTTTTTAGGTGCTCCAAACCCTTGTGGCGGGCATTTCGGATCCCTACCTTGCTTTCTTCCCCGGCGTGTTTGGCCTTTTTTACCAATTCCTTGCGACGCTCCTCGGTGAGTGGTGGCACCGACAAACGGATGCATTCCCCGTCATTCTGTGGGGTCATACCCAGGTTGGCGTTAATGATGACCCGTTCGATGGGGCCTACCATGTTGCGCTCCCAAGGCTGGATCATGATCGTCCGGGCATCGCTCACCTGGAGATTGGCTACCTGTGTGATGGAGGTAGGCGAGCCGTAGTAGTCCACCATCAGGTCTGCTACCAGACTGGTGGACGCCTTACCCGTCCTGATTTTAACGAGTTCGTGGTCGAGGTGTTCGAGTGCTTTTTTCATGTGGGCCTCAGCTTCGGCCATAATTGCAGATACGTCTTCCATATTTGTTAGGAATGATGGTTGAATGTGGTCAATATTGGGCCCGCCTTCGCGCTAGGCGCTATGGCGGATAAAATGTGGTCAATGGGTTAATGTGGTCAATGGTTGGCAGCCCACCGAGTACCGTGAACCGAGTACCGTGCACCGTTTCCAGCCGCAAATTTCATCAAGTTTTCCTTTTTATGTGAAAAGACGTGGGGAAAATCTGCACCTGTGTACCTTCGGGCGGCTATACGATAGTTTTCTATGGGAAGGCCTTGGAAGAAAAGTGCAATCTTGAGCAGCTTTCGACAAAAAAGCCCCTTGCAACTTGACACTTAAAACTTGATATTTTCTACTTTTTGTCAAAAAACGGTTCATGCCCGAATTGCACGAAATAAAGCGAACCTTATCGCGCATCGAGAAACTTGAGCGGGATGTCAGCCTCAAACAGTTGCAAATCAACAGTTTGTTGGCCATTACACAGGCTATCAACGATAACGTTGCAGCGGCTGACCTGTTCAATATGTACAACACATTCTTGCGTTGGGAAATGGAACTCCGCAAGATGTGCCTTTTTTTGCGCGACAGCGGCACCTGGGAATGCAAAACCCATTTGGGCATTGACGAGGCTTTGCTGGAATGCGACATCAGCACGGAACTTGACCGATACCGCTCTACCCAAGGGTTGGAAAAATCGGAGCACCCGCTCATTCGGGAGTTCGATTTGGTGATCCCGGTCCTGCACAAGAACGAAGCCATCGCCTATGCCTTCATCGGTGGCTTCAAGGACGATGACGATGTGTACAACAAGGTGCAGTTCGTCACCACCATCACCAACGTGATTGCCGTGGCCATCGAGAACAAACGGCTTTTCAAGGAGCGTATGCGCCAGGAAGTGGTGAACCGCGAGGTGGAGGTGGCCGCCGAAATTCAACGCACGCTCGTGCCTTGGCGACTCCCCTCAGGCAAGAACTACGAACTTTCGAGCATTTACAAACCACACTTTGCCGTGGGCGGCGACTACTACGATGTGGTGGAGTTCCCCGACGGACAAATTGCGTTTTGTATCGCTGATATCACCGGCAAAGGGGTGGCTGCAGCCTTGTTGATGGCTAATTTTCAGGCCAATTTCCGGGCCCTTATTACGCGCCGACCCACGCTCGAAGAGATTGTAAATGAGCTCAATGCGGCGGTTTTCAACGTCACGCAAGGCGATAAATTTATCACACTTTTCCTGGCCAAATACGACGTCAATACCCGCACGCTTCACTACGTGAATGCAGGCCACACGCCCCCGGTATTGCTCTCCAACGGAGAGGCCATCTTGCTCAAAAACGGATGCACTTCCCTAGGCTGGCTGCCCGAGCTGCCCTTCCTCGAAATCGGCGGGCTCTGCCTCACCGATGAGGCAGTTATTTTTTCCTACACCGACGGACTAACCGAGGTGCGCAACTCCGCAGGCGAGGAATTTGGGGAAGATAAATTGCTCGATTTTTTGCGCAAAAACGCCAACGAAGGCGCCAAAAACTTGAACACCAAACTACTCAACCACATCGAAGCGTTTCGGGGCCGGGAGCCTTGGCCGGATGATATTACGGTGTTGACTTGTAAGGTGTTTGGGTGAGCAAACTACCCCTGTATATGAAGCTGCCCATAGATGCTACCCTTCATGAGGATGGAAAAATTTATCTTAAAGGAATCGACCTAGAAGATACCTGGCTATTGGCCATGCATTTTAACAATGAACTAAACGTATTATCCCTGAAGGTTGATTTGAGCATTTGGCCTGACAGCAATTATTACAGGGCACCTCTTCCCAAGGAATGGACTTGCTACAGAAAAGCTGAAATC
>JALHPW010000561.1 GCA_022842255.1 Saprospiraceae bacterium
TGTATTAAGGTTTTGATGTGTTTGAGTTGTTTGAAGGGCTTGTGTGGTTCGATGTGTCCGCGCAATTCAAACCACTCAAACCCTTAAAACCACTCAAACACATCAAACAATTCCCCGAATTTTGAACGTTCCTTTTTTGCGGTTTCTATCATGAACTCCGAACTTCTTACCCTTGCCCAATCCAAACTCGTCAAATCAAAAGTCACCATGGATGTGGCGGATTTTGACAAAAAAATGCTCGGGAAGACCCCTGCGGGCGCTGTGTTTGTCTGCAACCAACTGCTGCCCGGCCTGGACGAATGGGTACTGTTGGCGCTTTTGGCAGCCCATTTTGAAAATGTCAAAATCCTCCATCCATACCCAACCCCTCCCCCCAAATCCCTCAAGCCCCATGTGCTGAGGCCCTCGCGTAAAAGCTTGGAAGACAGGTTGTTGCGCGTCAATTTTGCCAAACGCCTCGCACGAAAGATCAAAGGTGGCAACGCGGTAGCCCTGGCGCTCGATTTTTCCGACAACCCGCTGAGCCATTTGGGCAAAAACCTGATTCGAACGCAGATTTTGCGTCAAATCCGTAAATCCGGCCAATCGGTGGTGCCCATTCACCTGCAAGCCGAGCGGATGCCCGGTGGGCTCTTGCGCCGCGCCATTCCAGGATTGCCTTTTCACATGACCTCCGGAGCCGTGCGCATCAGTGTGCGGGTGGGTTCTGTGATTCCACCGGAGGACATTTCCATGCTGGGCAAAAACAGGTTGTGGGGGAAATTCCTGCAAGCCAAAATCTTCTCCCTGGGTTCTCCATTTGACGTGCACCCGGAACAGTTTACGGGCAAAAAGTCTAAGGTGCCCGAACCTGTTGCCGAACCAGTGGACCCTCAACTGGTTGCGCAGGAAATAGAAGCTTTGCCTACAGAGCACAAGGTGGCAGAACGGGGGCAATTTGATGTCTTTGTGGCCCCATTTCAGGCTTTGCCCAATACCATGTTTGAAATTGGGCGCTTGCGCGAACTGACTTTTCGCGCCGCTGGTGAAGGCACGGGCAAGGCACGGGATATGGACGAACACGACCTGTACTACCTTCAGCTCATCATCTGGGATCGGGACAAAAAGCAAATTGCCGGGGGGTACCGACTGGGTTTGGGCGACCGGATTTTTGAGCGTTTTGGCGCGAATGGATTTTATACCCGCTCCCTGTTCAAAATGAAGCCCGGTTTTTTCCCCATTCTCCAGCAATCCGTGGAATTGGGCCGAACCTATGTGCCCGCAGAATATCAACGGCATAGACTGCCCTTGTTTTTGCTTTGGAAAGGGATCTTGCACTTTTTGCTTGCGCACCCGCAGTACCGATATCTGCTTGGACCTGTGAGCATTAGCAAGGATTATTCGGAAGCTTCGAAGGGGATTATCGTGGAGTTTGTGCGGCGTTTTTTTTACGACAAAAAGCTGGCTTCATTGGTGGCGCCAAGGAAAGCGTTCCGACCCAAAATCAAATCGGTGGACACCAAGCTGCTGGCCGAAAACTTGCGTGGGGAATTCGATGCCTTGGAAAATCTCATTGAAACCATCGAGCCCTCGCACTTTAAAGTTCCGGTGTTATTCAGGCAATACCTGCGGCAAAACGCAAAATTTATTGCGTTCAACGTGGACCCAAACTTCTCCAACTGTCTGGATGGGCTGATGATTTTGGACATTGCGCAACTGCCGGCTAGTACCATTGAGGCCTTGCAGCAGGAGAAATAGCGCAAATTACCATAAGGACAGCGCCACCACCCCCAATACAAAAACCGCCAGGTAAATCTTGGCCAAACGCCGTTCCCGACGGATAGTTGGCTTCACGGCCCCTCCTTTTGCAGTGGCATTTCCGGCCCGAATAATCTGCAGCAACACGAGCGAAATGATCGCGTAACTCAGCAGGTAGATTTTATCCATCAACACCATATAGCCCGTGTCTGGCAGGGCGTCGCTGTACGATTGTTGGAGAAATACTGCGGTAAGGAGCGCCCCAATGGGCAGGGATGAGCGCGTGTCAATGTGTTCGGGATGAAGCAGTAAGGCGCCGATGCCAACCAACATGACCACCAAAAGCGGCAACAGCATCTTCAATAAAAAATAGCTGAAAGGCCGGGCGAGCGTGACGTTGAAGCTCAGGTTGCTGTATCGCTGGGCGTTCTCCTCTGGGTTGCCAAAGTTGGAGCGGTAATCATGCACCTGCGTGGCCAACTGGCAGCCTTTGCTTTCCCAGCCTACGAGGTTGAGTGTGTTGCGTATGAGCGCGGCATTGGTGTCCGGTATGTACAAAAGGGAATCAGCCGGATGCTCTGGATTCTCAATTTGGATATCGAGTGCGTGGCGGTCAAGCGGAAAGCGGTTGAGCGAAAACGAGTGGAAAAAGCGGCCTTCTTTGCGGAAAATCTTGTATTTCGTTCCATCTTTCAGCACTACCGGCGTGCTGTCGCCATCAAAAGCAGCATTGTCCATGCTCCATTTTTCAATCGAATTGACAAACTCGATGTTCGTGGGGTCGATATCGCCACGCCATTTGAACCAGATGTAAAAATCGGCGTAGAACGAATGCTCGTCCATGTTCAAACCGTATAAATTCATCAGGTAAAACCCCACTTGTGCCTCCTGTGGTTGCGCGCGCAAGGCCCTTGGACCAGCGAGGCAAAGCAGGAACAACACGGAAGTTAGAAGCAGAAGGCGCATGATTCGGCTGTTTTATTGGCCGAAAAGTAGTGATTTCTTGCTTCGCTGGATGCCCAAGCCTTTTATTCTAAATCCATCAAGATGGCCTTTAATTCCTCAAAACGCTTCCAGGGGACTTGGTGGTCGGCACCGTGTAGGGTATCTGAACGAATACTGCGTGCATTGATCATCATTTTTTGACCAAAAGCAACATTCTCTATTGGTACCCAGGTGTCCCGGTCGCCATGTACAAAACGGACATCACAACGGATATTGGCAAAATCTTTTTGAAGTGGAATCAGGTCTTTTTTTAGATAAAGTAGCTCTGTATTGCTCGGTCTGAAAGCGCCTGGCAACAACCAATTCAATCCTCGGTACTTTATTAGATACCTCCATCGTTCTTTTTTCTCTTGATTCACATCAATGGCTCCGGCTACGATGACAATGGCGTTGAAAAGGTCCGGATGGTCTGCCGCGAGTTTCACCACCACCGGGCCTCCCATGCTGTGTCCGCAGAGGTACATTGGTTCCTCGGTTTTTAAAGACCTCAAAACGGGGGCAATCAGTTCCGACTGTTCGTCCAAGTGCAAAGCCTTTCCAAAATCACTGTGCCCAAACCCCGGCCGGTCAATACAAACCAGCCGAAACTTCTTGTTTAAATCAGCATCCAACATGTATTTCTGGTAATGAAACCAACTGCCTGGCGAGCCATGGACGAATACCAAGGTGGGTAGGGCATTGTTCTGGCTGGTCATAGCGTAATGTAGGCGACGACCTGCGATGAGGGTGTCCGTTATATGCAAAGGCACTTTTTTTTTGGCAAATAAGCTCCGCGCTTTTGCATCGCTGGTACGCATCCTCATACATCCATGTAAAAGGGCGATTCCAACCAGGAATAGTACAAACAGTAAAATCTTCATCCCTTGCAAAAGTAAGGGACTGCATAGTTAGTGGCGAGTCCAAGGGAATCTAATTTTGGTTGGTTGGGGCTTTTTTATTGAACGGGTGGGG
>JALHPW010000562.1 GCA_022842255.1 Saprospiraceae bacterium
AACACGGATGACGCGGATGAGACACGGATTAAATAACGAAATCACCAGCATAGGCTGCCACACTATGCTTTGGGATTTTCGGAAAAACGATTACCACGACTGGGTCAAGCAGGAAGGCATTGATGCAAAATTTTCACCCATGGAACCCCAGCTACGAATCACCAATCAACCAATCAACCAGTCAACCGATGTGTATTTAGGTACCGGCCTGCACGACAGTTCCGCAGCCCTGATTCCCTATCTGGCCTGCTTTACGGAACCGTTTGTATTGATTTCCACGGGTACCTGGTGTATTTCGCTCAACCCTTTCAATAACGAGGCACTCACCCCGGAAGAGCTGGGCCAGGATTGTCTTTGCTATCTGAGTTATGAAGGGAAACCCGTCAAAGCTGCCCGGTATTTTGGCGGACAAGCGCATGAAACCATGACGAAAGCGCTTGCCGAGGAGTTTGGGGTTGCAGCTGATTTTTACCGACAAATTCATCTTTCCGAAAGTTCTGAACTTTCGGAAAGTTTGAAAACCCGCTACCTCGATTTTATGCATCAACTGGTTGATAAACAGCAGGTTTCGACCCGGCTGGCAATCGGTATAACGCCCGTTAAGCGCATTTTTGTGGATGGTGGGTTTTCAAAAAATGAGATTTATATGCGGTTGCTTGCGGAGGCTTTTCCGGAATTAGAGGTCTTTGCTGCCGAGGTTGCACAAGCCACAGCCTTGGGCGCTGCAATGGCTATACATCCGTTTTGGAACGAAAAACCCATTCCGAAAAACTTGATTTCACTCAAAAAAATCCGTGTCTCATCCGCGTCATCCGTGTTCCATTCGCACACGGATGACACGGATTAGACACGGATTTAAAGGATTTTTTATGAATCTACCCTACCACCCAAACTTCCCCGCCATAGACGACCTGCGCAAACGCGCCCGACAACGCATCCCACGATTTGCGTTTGAATACCTCGACGGTGGCTGCAATGAGGACGTGAACCTGCACAAAAACACGGCGGAACTCCGGGCGGTAGAATTGAAGCCATACTACCTGAGCAAGCACGACGGGTCGGATTTAAAGACCGAGTTGTTTGGCCAGGTATATGATGCGCCGTTTGGCATCGCACCGGTTGGTCTGCAAGGACTGATGTGGCCCAATGCGCCCGAGATTTTGGCGCAAGCGGCTAAGGAGCACAACATTCCTTTTGTCCTCAGCACGGTTACCACTTCAAGTATCGAGCGGATTGGCAAAATCACGGAGGGCAAATTCTGGTTCCAACTCTACCATCCCACCGACAACGCCTTGCGCGACGATCTCCTCGACCGCGCCGAAGCGGCAGGATGCAAGGTGCTCGTCATTCTCTGCGATGTACCGACTTTTGGCTACCGACCGCGTGATATCCGCAATGGATTGGCCATGCCCCCAAAAATGACCCTGCGGAATATCTTGCAAATCATGGGAAAACCGAATTGGGCCATCCATACCCTGCTCCATGGACAACCCAATTTTGCCACCATGCAAAAATACATGCCTAAGGGATTGGATATGAAGCAATTGGGCCAATACATGAACCAGACCTTTTCAGGCAGGTTGAATGCGGAAAAGATAGCCCCGATTCGGGAACGTTGGAAAGGGAAAATCGTGCTGAAGGGGGTGGCCAGCGAAGAAGATACCGCATTGGCGATTCGGCTGGGACTGGACGGAATCATTGTGTCCAACCATGGCGGCCGACAATTGGATGCGGGCCAATCCTCCATTCAGGCACTCCAACCTGTTGTGGAAAAATACGCCGGACAAACCAAAATCATGTTGGACAGCGGCGTACGCTCCGGGCCAGATATCGCTAGGGCTTTGGCCAGCGGTGCCGAATTCACCTTTCTCGGCCGAACCTTCATGTACAGCGTAGCTGCCCTGGGCAAAGCAGGCGGCAATCATGCCATCTCCATCCTGAAAACGCAGTTGCGGCAGGTGATGGAGCAGGTTTGTTGCGCGCGGGTGGGGAATTTCCCTAAACACCTGATTTAAGCAGTTTGAGTAAAGGAATACCGCGAATACAGGAAAAGTGTCAACAGATACTCTTCTATACCAATCCAGCGGAACAAAGCAGCCCACTTTTGAGTCATTCTTTTTCACAAAAAACAATGACATGAAAAAATTGCTGCTGCTCACGATCCTCTTTCCCCTGTTTTCATCCCAACTAAAGGCCGATTTTGGAAGTTGCGTAGTGTATCACGCTAAGTTTTATCTAAAAAACGGGACAAATTTCAATGCCTGTTTTGAAGAATGGGGCTACAATACTTATCTCGACGACAACAGCTCGAACCAATTTTGTAGCGATAAGGGCGTATTTGAATTGTTTAAGAAACAACAACATGAATACAAGAATGGGAAAGTCCCCGTGTACAAAAACCTCTATTACGTTCAGCCACGATTTCTGCGTAAACAGTCGGCCGATCAAATCCCATCCTATGGTTTTATAACCGAGGGAGACCTTGTGCTTTTGGACTCGAGCGCTATTTCAAAGATGATTTTTTGGAAAGCAGAATATTCCAAACGGTATTGGTACACCTCTGAAATCATTATTGGGACTTTGGGTATGCTGGATACACTACAAAACCAGCGATACTGGAACAGCCTTGTATTTACCGAAGGGTGGGAATCTGATACCATCGTATACCAAGAGTACGGTTTTATTAATGGGCCGTATAGGGGGTATGCGATGTACAACTACAATGCTCAAATCAATGTAGCAGAGTTAAAACGACTCATAAACCTCAAGTTTACGGTCCAAGCCGGTGCATACTTGCAAGAATTTAACCGAAAATATAAAATTAAGGAAACAGACGAATGGACCTCCACCATCCAGGAGAAGTACGAAAAATTCGTCTCTACAAAAATTAAGGCTTTAAAAACCTGGTTCTGGAAACGGGGCGTTTTGGTAGTGGAGGTGAATGGAACTTGCTAGATTAACGTGAGTTTAGGATAGCAAAATTTTGGATAGGATTGATTTCCAAGATAATAGCCGCATCGCGGCGTAGCATCTGTAGAAAAGGCAATGTGAAAAACACGAAGGTGCCGCGCACCGGAGCAATTGTTGCGGTGCGCGGCACCTCCATCGCATAAATCGCTTGGTTTCTACAGACGCTACGCCGCGATGCGGCTTTAACGCTATCCAAAACTCACGTTAGATTACCAAGCGCATGTACTTCGGAGCTAAAATTTCTTTAACAATAATCTATGAATGACCTCTCGTTCATCACTCATCGTTCATACATCATAGTTCATACATCATACATCCTTACTTACTCAATTGCGCATCCACCACCGCAATCGCAATCATATTCACAATTTCGCGGGTAGTACTGCCGAGCTGGAGTAGGTGGATGGGTTTTTTCAGACCAAGGAGAATGGGCCCCATTTTTTCAATATCGGCTACCTCTTTGACCAGGTTGTACGCAATATTGGAAGCCGAGAGATTGGGGAAAATGAGGATGTTGGCGCCGCCTTCCCCCAATTCGCTGAACGGGTGATTCTCCTTCATCAAAGCGGGCTGGAATGGCAAGTGCGCTTGCATTTCGCCGTCCACAATCATGTTCGGATGTTTGGCTTTGAGCATCTCCACCGCTTTTCGCATTTTGATGGCGTCGTCCCCATCGGCACTTCCAAAGTTGGAATAGTGAGCAGTGCAATACGCGGTTTGAT
>JALHPW010000563.1 GCA_022842255.1 Saprospiraceae bacterium
GTCCAAAAAAACCATGATGAACAAAAATACCACCAACGTGAGGTAGTACCGGTTTTGCAATGGAGCAGGCAAGCGGTTCCAAAGAGCCTGCCATGGAGTGGATGAGAGCGCCATAAATACAGCGTTTGGTGAAAGTAGCCCGGAAGACTGTCCAGGATGGGTAGAAAGTGTTCCTCCCTTCTATTTCGGCTCAAAAGTAGCACATCCCAGTTTGCTTCACACCTTAGGAGTCGACAACTTTTAAAAAGAAGTCAAATTTCAGTCTTATGAAAGTGATTCTACCGTAGCACTAAGGCGTTCAGCTATTTCTTCAATGGTGCCCAAACCATTGATACTGTGACCTTTACCCTTAGATTGATAGTAATCGAACACCGGAGCTGTCTCGCTTTTGTAAATAGCGATGCGTTTGCGCACCGTGGCTTCGTCATTGTCGTCGGCACGACCCGAGGTCTGGCCCCTCAACAGAATTCGCTGAACAATTTCCTCTTCTCCTACATCCAGGGAGATCAGCCCAGCTACTTCTGTGCCCATGCTGGTCAACAATGCATCCAATGCCTCTGCTTGCGGAATGGTACGGGGGAATCCGTCAAAAATAAACCCTTGGGCATCCGGGTGTTTTTCCACTTTGTTGCGAAGCATACCGATGGTCACACTATCCGGTACCAGTTCACCTTTGGCCATATAGGCTTTGGCTTCCTGACCAAGCGGCGTGTCGTTGCTCATTTCGTACCGGAACAAATCTCCAGTACTAATGTGAATCAGGTTATATTTTTCAATCAAAAAAGCCGCCTGTGTTCCTTTACCAGAACCTGGCGGGCCGAAGAGTACGAGATTCGTCATTTTCTATCAGTAAGTCTTACGCGAAAGCGCAAAGTTAGAAAGGGCTTTCTCCTTTAGTGGAAATTTGAAAATGCTTTTTAAAAACAGGATTATTGATGGTAAACAGCCATTCTACAATATCATTTACCAATTTTTTTGAATTTTCAGAATCATATCTGGATTTTAAAGTCGTTCAGTTACAGAAAAAGCAAAACTTGGGCGACTTTTCAAGTTTTTCCATGCCTCAAATTATCAAAAATCTCGCAACCGATATCGGTCTCCATACTGTTGGAGCCAATTCAGTAGTTTCCAAACATCCGCATCATGAAATAGCTCAGTCCCTTGGTTCATGGTTGCGGCGGTACCACAAGCTACCCCGATTTGTGCCATTTCTTTAAAGTTTTTGCCCTCACTCAATGCCCAAACCATCCCTGCAACCATGCTATCGCCCGCACCTACCGTACTTTGCTTTTTCACCGTTGGTGCAGGAATGTGTTCAAAACCATCTTTGGTTACCAACAAGGCTCCTTGAGGTCCAAGCGAGACTACCACTACCGCACATTTTCCTTGTTGTATGATTTTTAACGCTGCGTCGTCTACTTGGTTCATTTCCAATTTTTCGACTCCAACCAGCGCGCTCAGCTCTGATAAATTGGGTTTCAATAAATACAAGCCTTCGTCTGCAGCAGCTTGCAATGCTTCTCCCGAAGTATCAAGGATGAAACGTGCGCCAATTTTTTTGGCGAACACTGCCACTTTTTCAAAGTACGTCTCGGGCAAACCTGGCGGGAGACTTCCACTTGCCACCAAGTATTCCGGGCCGATAGCTTTGATGAGTGCCAAGCATTCATCTGCTTGGTTTTCAGTGATTTGCAACCCTGGCAAAGTGAAGCGATACTGCGCATTACTGGCGGTTTCCAATACCGAAATGTTTTCTCGTGTTTCTCCGGGCACCTCCAAACACTTAAAATCAATGGCTCCCTTTTCAAGTAAACCACAAAGCATTTTGCCATTAAATCCGCCCGCCGGAAAAACTGCAACGCCTTGACCACCCAAACGTTTGATTGCCTTAGACACGTTGATTCCACCACCACCAGCATCGAGCCGCATGGGACTACAACGAAGTTTTTGCTCTGGAACCAGATGGCCGATTGCGGTGCTTTTATCCAGTGCTGGGTTCAGGGTGAGGGTGACAATTTTTGCTGGCATTATTTATATGGGAAGTTCAATGTTCAAAACCGTTTGAACGAATTCAGACGATTTACTTTTGCTCGCAAAGAAACACTTGTTTTGTGTTCAATATGGAAATCCGTCTAAACGAAAATAATTTGGCACGTGCGGCCGACTGGTTGGGGGAACGTGACCCTGCCTTAGCAGAGGTGCTCAAAAAGTATGGGTATCCACCGTTTTGGGCGCGGGAACCTGGTTTTACCAGTCTAGTACACATTATCCTAGAACAACAAGTTTCCTTGGCTTCCGCGCGAGCAGCATTTCTACGCCTTCAGGATTGGACCGGTTCAATAACGCCTACCAACCTACTGAATATCAATGATGAAGGCATGTTGCAAATCGGTTTTAGTCGCCAGAAAAAACAGTATGTCCGAGGCTTGGCAGAAGCCGTCTTAGATGGCCGTTTTGATTTTGAGCGCCTTGATTCCATGCCCGATGAAACGCTCCGCCCTTACATGAAAAGCCTCAAAGGAGTTGGCGATTGGACGATAGATATTTATGCATTGATGTGCCTACTACGCCCAAATATCCTACCAAAAGGAGACATTGCACTCTATGAAAGTTATCGGGTTCTTTATACGCACTCAAACCGCCCAAATTATACTTTATTCGAAGCATCCACCCAACATTGGCAGCCATATCGCAGCGTTGGTGCACGGTTGCTCTGGCATTTTTACCTTTGCGAACGCGTGAAGCAATAGCCTAGCCCCCTCTCTCCCCAACTCCACTCACCCAATTGACCATATTCCTCCAATTGACCACATTCCTCCAATTGACCACATTCATCAAATTGCCACATTTATCCCATGATTTTTTTCAAAAATAAACGGGTTTGGATAACCGGCGCTTCCTCCGGTATCGGAGAAGCACTTGCACTTGCGTTTGCAGAACAAGGTGCACAATTAATACTTTCCGCTCGCAATGAATTGGAAATCAACCGAGTAGGTGCCGCCTGTGCGAAAGCTGGCGCTAGTTCCGTACTCATCCAGCCTTTAGATTTGGAACGCCATGAAAGTATTCCAGGTATTGTGGACGCCGTTTTAAATAAAGTCGGGAAAGTGGATATTTTGGTCAATAACGGTGGTATTTCTCAACGCTCTTTGGCCAAAGAAACCTCATTGGAGGTAGATAAAAAACTCATGGCCGTCAATTTTTTTGGCACGGTAGCACTCACCAAGGCGCTCTTGCCCAATATGCTCATGCACCAGCTGGGGCATATTGTCACCATCACCAGCCTTACGGGCAAATTCGGTTCCCCTTACCGGTCCTCCTATGCCGCCTCCAAACATGCATTACATGGCTTTTTTGATAGCCTCCGAGCAGAATTGAACGATTCACACATCCAGGTCACCTTGATTTGCCCAGGATTCGTACGGACCAATGTGAGTAAAAACGCCCTCACAGGTAATGGTACCAAACTTGGCACTATGGATGAAGCCACTGACAATGGCATGGAGCCCGACCGTTTGGCGCATAAAATCCTACAGGCCATTGAAAACGGCAAAGAAGAAGCCTATTTTGGTGGTAAAGAGGTGTTAGGTGTTTACCTGAAACGGTTCTTCCCACGTTACTTCTCAAAAATGCTGCTCAAAGCAAA